>PBPF01000071.1 GCA_002724615.1 Verrucomicrobiales bacterium
AACACCACGTCGCGCACCTTGAAGCTCTTGCTGTTCGGGTCCGCCTTGATGACAAACGGCGCATGCTCCGCGCCAAGAAAATTTGGTCCGCCCGAGCGGCTCATGCGCCCAAGGCTCATGTACGGTGGCAGCCCATTCAACACCCCGCGGTCGTAGCTAACCATCGAACCGAACGACGGATGAAACGTCACGAACGCCCCGCAGTTCACCGGCACCGGCGTTGGGCGACCGGTCATCATGTAATGATTGCCACCACCGTGATTCGGGTCCTTGTGCCAGATCGACCGCACAATCGTCACTTTATCCATCACCTTCGCCAAGTGCGGGACCTTGTCGCAGAAATGCACTCCCGGCACGTTGGTCTTCATCGTACCGAACTCCCCACGAATCTCTTTCGGCGAATCAGGCTTCGGGTCAAACGTCTCATAGTGCGTCGGCCCGCCATCCAGCCAAACGAGAATGCAATTCATCGGCTTCTTCGCGCTCGCCTCCCGCGCACGCAACAAATCAGCAAACCCCAAGCCCAAGGTGCCTCCCAAGCCCAGCTGCAGAAAATCGCGCCGCCCCATGCCATTGCAGTTGTACTTCATCAAACTCATCCGCGTTCAGACTACCTCATTTCGCAGCTGAATAAAAGCTACGGTTTTCTGACGAGCCGGTTTGGAATCGGATTCAATTTTCAAAGGCCATGCCTACAGCAGCGGAGTCTGTTTGAACTATGCCAAAGTTTTACGGAAAAGATTTTGGGTGATTTGCTGGACTCTTTTGTCCACACCATGGGGTCGGCTGTAGTGGCTCCAGGGAAGGATGTGGCCTGGAGGGCTGGATAGGGCCTGCGGCCACCAGATGGTGGCGGCGTTGAAGATGATGTTTTTCTTGGGACCGGGGTAGATGGTGGCGGTCCAGTGGGCGGGCTCGCGGCCACCGCGCCAAACGGTCCCCTCGGCAACAACTTCTAGGCCAGGCTTCCTGGCCGGTGCGCCATGGTGTTCCCAGCCTACGAGGCCGGGAATGGATTCTCCTTTTTTCATGCCTGTGCCTTCATAAATCCAGTGCGCGGGCTTGGTGCAAGTCCAATCGCCGCCACCGTTGAAGGGAACGATACTGCGAGCGCCAATGATATCGCTTTCGTCGGGGCCGCGGCGGCGCCAGTCCTTGGTGAACACACCGATGGCGGCGTTAATTTCCTTGTCGGTGAGTCCACTGAAAATGCCATCGCGGGTGATGACGCGCTTGTCATCACTAAAGGGGCTGACGACGAAAACTGAATTGCCGCAGAGCCACATGACATGAGTGCCTTCGGCGATGGCTTTCTTGACGGCGTGGTATTGGCGAACATCCCAGTATTCGTCATGGCCAATGGAGAGAAAGGTTTTGCAACGGGTGATTTGCTTGGGCTCAAGGCAGTCGGCGTTGGAACAGTAGGTGACGTCGTAGCTATGCTTTTCCATCCAATAAGCAAGGGGGAATTCCCAGAGAAGAAACTCGCCGGTCCCGTTGGAAAGGGGGTGCTCGAAGATCTGGGAGTACTTGGCGTAAGGCCGGTCGAAGCTGACGGCGACATCAACGGCGTGCGCGCCGCGGGGATCAGTATAGAGGCTATGGTTGTCCGGCCATTTGTTGTAGGCCTGCCAAGTATTGTCACTGCACTGAAAGAGAAAATCAGCAGGACGATTGTCGCGCACAATGAAGATCACAAAATTTTGCCAATACGGCTCATTCTTCTTTTCAGGGATCGTGGTGAGACGACCAAGGTAAACACCACTGGGCCACCGGGCAGGGATCTTCAGGGTGACGGCAGGCTCCCACTCGCATTGGCGAAGGCGGTTCTTGCCAACGGGCGGGATGGGCTGTGGACGCCCCCGGAGAGGGCCAAGGGTGGTCATGAGGAGCGCGCCGCGTCCGCCGTAATAGCCCATGCGGAAAATCTCGAGTGTGAATCGTGACGCGGGCTCGGTGCTGACCATTATTTTCAAGTCTTCACCAGCAGCGATGGACTGGTGTGAGCAGTAGCCCTCGATGGCGGGATTACGAAAGCCAGCGGGACGCACACGAGTAAGCTGCCAGTCGCGGGCTCCAGCACGGTTGTTTTCCTCCTTGATAAGATCGGGCTGTCGCGGGGCTGCGGCATTGGCGATGCGGGAGGTGGCCATGGCTGCGGCGGTGGTCTTGAGAAAGTCTCGGCGAGTGGAACGCATGGGGCAACGGTAAGAGTTTCCCCTTGGCTCACAAGCGCATTCTGAGATGCTGCGGCCAATGAAGCGGACACTGACGGTCATACCTCTGCCATCAGACCGCGTGTGCCCATGGTGGCTGTGGCCAAATGTGCTGAGCCTAGACGCACCGGCGGTGGCTCTGGTTTGGCAGGAGGTCTGGGCGACATGCTGCGGAGTGGAGTTGTCATGGTTNCAGCGCGGAGTGTTGTCGCTGGGTGTTTGGTTGGCATATTGCGGAGACCGACTGTTGGATGCGAGNCGACTGCGAAGAGAGACAGGATCGCCGCGGCATGAGTTCGCGCGGCGGCATGCGCAAATATTGTGTAAGGTATGGCTGACGGGCGCGGCGGGAATGGTCTGGCTTGGACTGCAACTAGAGTGGCGGGAGATTCTCTGCGGGGCCGTGTTACTGGCAGGGGTTGGAGGATATTTCCTGTTACATCATTGGAAGCGGACACGAGAAGCAGTTGGGGTTTGCAAGGAGATNATGGCAGGGATTGTGTTTGCGGTGGGGGCGGTGTTTTTTGTGGTGTTGCAAGGAAAGTTTTCCTGGGCCTTCACGCTGGGAGTCGGGGCATGGGCTGGGTTGTGCGCAATGAACTGTCTGTTGATTGCATGGTGGGATCGTGATCGGGACGCGGCAATGGGACAACCTTCTCTGGCACGCCAATGGGCAGGAGCAAGTAATTGGCTGTGGCTTGGTTCAGTAATGGTAATGGCTTTGGCCGCAGGTGCATGGGGACTGGATGCGCGACTGGGCCCGGCAACAGCGGCCTTGATGCTGGGTGCGCTTGCGCTTGGGGAATTAGCACGGAGCCCAGCAGGTGACGGGCGGCGAGTGTTGGCAGATGCAGTCCTGCTGACTCCTTTATTATTCCTGGCATGAAACCAGTAGCGAATTTTAATGGGGTCGCGCGTTATTACCGATGGCTGGAGTATGCAGCTTTTGGGCGGGAACTCGAGCGATGCCGGTTTGCGTTGTTGCCACATTTAGCAGAGGCGCAGCAAGTGTTGATTCTTGGAGAAGGCGACGGCCGGTTCCTTCGGAGGTTGGTAAAGATGTATCCATCAACCCGAGTAGACGTGGTGGAGAGCAGTATGCGCATGTTGCAACTAACCCGTGAACGACTGCCCTCGGAAGCATCGGTGCACTTTCATCCGGTGGATGCAAGACGGTGGCGATTCCCCGACCGCAAGTACGATGCGATAGTGTCTTGCTTCTTTCTTGATTGTTTTACACCAAAGACACTGAGGGATTTGGTGCCACGAGTGTCAGCTAGCGTAAAACCCGGAGCACGCTGGTTATTGGCGGAGTTCGCTGATGAGCATACGCTGCGATCGCGGGTTTGGCTGGCGGGGTTGTACTGGTTTTTCCGGACAGCAACGGGACTGGAATCGCGACAACTGGCACCTTTTGGAGAATTGCTATCTGGGAATGAGTGGCAACGGGTGGGCTCGGAGACATTTGCTGGTGGGTTGCTGCGGGCGGAGTGCTGGCGGGAGATGTTTTTCCCAAGGCGAGATGTGGTTTGTGGATTAAATAAACTGGCAAAGGTTGCCGCGGAACACTAAAAGCCCACCGATGGAAGGGGAGATTCGGAATTCGCAGGGAGAGAAACTGGAGTACGCGTTCCACTCTGGACAAGGCAATGCTGGGGAGTCGGTGGTGGTAATCGGTCACGGGGTAACGGCGAACATGGATCGGGAGTTCGTTGTGGCATTGGCGGCCGGACTTGCAGCAGGCGGAGTCTCGACACTGCGCTTTTCTTTCTCGGGCAACGGCGGTTCAGAGGGGCGTTTCGAAGACTCGTGCCCATCAAAGGAAGTGCAGGATCTGCTGGCGGTCATCAACACGCTGGGAGATCGGCGCTTATTTTACGTGGGACACAGCATGGGAGGCGCGGTCGGGGTAATGTGTGCCGCGCATGAGCCGCGAATCCAAGGACTGGTATCACTGGCCGGCATGGTGCACACGGCGAAGTTTGCTCAAGTGGAATTTGGCGAGGAGACACCGGGATCGGGGACAATGTGGGGCAAGGCGGAGTGCCCGTTATCACAGGCATTTGTAGATGACATGAACAACATCGGTTCGGTGCTGGAATATGCGCCACACGTTCGAGTGCCTTGGCTACTGGTGCACGGCAAGGAGGATGATGTAGTGCCGATTGAGGAGTCACGGGAGATTCTCGAGCGAGCCAATGACCCCAAGGAACTGTTCGAAATCGACAAATGCGACCATGTGTTTGATGCCGAACTGGATCCGGACGCACTGCCTGCAATGGTGAGCAAAGTATCCAGCTGGATCATTCCTCTAGCCGAGAAGTGAGCAATGCGGCCACAAGTTGTTCACAAAAATATTGACTCACTTTTTTTGTCATGTAGGCTCCCGTAATGCTACCCAGCAGGTGCGCCTCTTACACCGGTCGTTGTGCTGCTTTTTCATTGGTGGAGGTTCTGATTGCGATGGTGGTGGTGGGAGTCATCCTAGCGCTGGTGCTGCCGGCATTAACGCAGGCGAAGGACCAGTCGCGCGCCACGCGATGCATTGACAACTCACGCCTGATCGGCGCCGCTTTCACAGAATATTCGGACAACAACAAGGGCCAACTCGTGCCTTATCGCAGCAAGTCGCCAGCCCCAGAGGACTCCGTGGTCGAGAGCAAGAAGCAAGGCTACACCTATTGGCCAGATTTGCTGTCAGAGTACGCAGGTAGCCACGAAATCTGGCATTGCCCCGAGTGCCAGCATGGCGGAGATCACGGATTTGGCATCGGGTATAACCAATTGACAGATAACGAATCCATGAAAGATCCCGTGCGCAACTTGGATGACTTAGCAAGCCCAAGCATGACAGTGATGTTTGGTGACACGGATGTGATTTCAAACCCGGATGCCACACCGGATTCATGGGTGGCCGACCCCAACGCGCGCGGACAAAACCGCTTGCAGTTTGAGATTCCTGAAAGCTCCACATGGGACAACCCGAAGAGCAAACCCCATCGGGTGTGGAATCGCCACCTCGGTCACGCCAACGTGGTCTACGCCGACCAGCATGCAGCGTCCATCAAGGTCAGTCGCATGGGATTCCAAGAAGACACAAAAGCCGAGAACCGGCTTTGGGACAGAGACTAATTACGGCCAACCATTCGTTGGTCCTTTCTTTCCTGCACAAAAAACGGCCCCTATGTTGAGGGCCGCTTAGGCTTGGGTTCAGTGGTGTGGGGTCAGGAAATCAGTTCCTTAATAGGACGGCGCGTCTCCAGCAGGAAACGCGGGCGGCCGGTATGGTCAGTGACGGTGGCTCCAGGACTGATGCCGAGATGCTCGTACATCATGGTGATGACACTCTCGGGACGATAAGGGTTATCGTGTGGCACTTCTCCCTTGGAATTGCTGCTGCCAATGATTTGGCCCATACGGTAATTACCACCAGCCATCAGCACACTCATTACCCGACCCCAATGGTCGCGACCAGCACTCTTGTTAATACGCGGGGTGCGGCCGAATTCACCCATAGCGACGACGAGCACATCCTTATTTAAACCACGCTCGTGCAGGTCGCTAATGAGGGCCGCGAGGCCCTGGTCATAGACGGGCCCCTTGGACTTCATGCGGTCGGCAATTTTGCTGTGATCATCCCAGCTACCAACGGTGACGGTGACATAACTCACACCGGCCTCCACAAGACGCCGCGCAAGCAGCATTGACTGGCCGGTTGTGTTACGACCGTAACGTTCGCGGAGCTTAGGATCCTCCCGACTAATGTCGAACGCATTGCGGGCGCGATCGCCTGTAAGCAAGTCAAAAGCCTGCCCGTTAAATTTGCCTATGGACTCTGCGGTGCGCGTGTTGTCGAGGAGGCGACGGTTGGAGTCAAGCGACTCGAGCAGGCCTTTACGATCGTTGACGCGCTCCAAGGCCAACTCGGGCAACAGGTCGAGGTTGTTGACTTTGAACCCTTCCTTGTTGGGGTCGCCGCTTGCGATGAATGGATCGTAGGCGTTGCCGAGAAACGACGCGCGCCCATTGCGCATGGCGCGGCTGATGGAAACGTACGGCGGCACGCCAACACGGTTGGCACCCTTAAACATGGCGGTGGTACTGGCGATGGCGGGAAAGCTGTTCTTACCGCCCTTGCGACCGATCTTATAGTAGCCGGTCTGAGTCAGGTGACTGGAGGTGTCGTGGCTGCTGCTGGCGTGGTGAATGGAGCGAATGATGGCCAGCTTATCGGCGACCTTGGCCTGCTCCTTCATCAGCTCGCTGAAATAGATACCGGGCAGGTTAGTCTTCACGACACCAAAGGGGCCGCGATACTCGGCGGGTGCCTCCGGTTTGGGGTCGTATGTCTCAAAGTGTGTTGGGCCACCGGTCAGCTCTATATAAATGACACTTGTTTTCTTAGCTGACGCACCAGATTCCTCTCGGGCCTGCAGCAATTGCGGCAACGCCAACCCGCCAAAACCCAAGACACCAGCTTGCAGGAAGGAGCGGCGCGTTTGGCCGTCACAAAATTCTGCCTGTTGTTTACCAACGAGTTTAATCATGGATCTCCCTTAAAGTTGTGGGTTGGACGAATCGCCACTAACGGCGCTTCAGGTTATTTGCGAATAAATTCTGCGTTTTTCACGAAATTTTCACAGTTAATGTGAATAACTTGGGCAAGCGGGGATTGTACTCGACTGTATCCATGAGGAAAGTACGCTCCCAACCTGAAGTACATGAGTGCACCGGAAACAACCGTGAAAGACGAGCCTGCTCCACCGGCCGCAGAATCCAATGGCCAAGCCAGCGGCAAGGTCACCCCACCGCGGGGCTACTCGGAAGCCGACCTGCAAAAGCGGGTGGATTGGCTGGAGGAACAAACGGGCCACCAACTACCCAAGTTTGGATTGGAGGACCCTGAAACATTCAAGGGACTATCCGAGAACCAAATCGGCTACATGGGCATGCCGCTCTCCATTGCCGGCCCGCTGCGTATCGACGGCAGCTATGCAAAGGGCGATTTCTTTGTTCCGTTATGCACGCTGGAAGGGACGTTGTCGTTATCCATGACGCGAGGGTTTTACATGACCTACCTCGCCGGCGGCATCACCAGCCGGCATATCAAGCAGCAGCTTTCACGCAGCCCGGTTTTCATTTTTGAAACCCTCGACGAGGCCTACAACTTTCTGCCTTGGGCTGAAGCGCATTACGAAGACATCAGAGCCGCCGCCGAGAGCACAACCAACCACGGCAAGCTGTTGAGCATCCAGAAGCATCCAATCCACAATCGCGTGTTGATGGAGTTCAACTATGACACCGCCGAGGCCGCCGGCCAAAACATGGTCACGATGGCCACAGACGCTGCTTGCAAATGGGTCATGGAAAACTTCAAGACGCCACGCCCCTTTCGTTACCTGGTTGAAAGCAACTTTTGCTGTGACAAGAACCCCGCGCACAAGACCATCATGCACGGGCGCGGCCACCACGTGATCTGCAGCTTCAAGGTGCCCGATCGCCTACTGCGCAAACTCATGCGCGTGGGTGTGGACGACATTGTTCGAGGGATCACCGACAAGCATCTCGGCTCGCAGATGGCTGGCGTCGTCGGCCTGAACCTGCACACCTCAAACGCACTGGCCGCGCTTTACCTCGCGCTGGGGCAGGATGTCGCTTGCGTGGCAGAAAACTGCGTGGGCATTGTCACCTACGAGAAGCACGACGACAGCCTTTATGCGACCATGAGCATGCCGTCGATTACCGTCGGCACCGTTGGCGGCGCCACTAGGCTGGCCCAGCAACGAAGCAATCTGGACCTATTAAACTGCAACGGGCCCAAAAGCGCCCGCAAGCTGGCGGAGATCATCTGCGCCTCGGCACTCGCGCTGGAAATCTCACTCGCCGGCGCCATTGTCAGCAACGAGTTCGCGCTCGCCCATGCCAAGTTCGGAAGGTAAACCGGGCTCGGCGTTCCAGGAACTACTCAAGGACGCCGACCTAGAGGAGGAATTCGCCTACCTGCGGGAGCCGCCGCGCGGCAAGGCTAGGCTGCTGCATGGCTTCTTTGAGCTTTTTGGCACCACCCTGTTCAACCTCTGGTGCCCGCTCACCGTCCATGGCCGCGAGCGCCTGCCTTCCCCACCATACATGATCTGCAGCAACCACTGCAGCCACATGGACAGCGCAGCGCTTATGTACGCCAGCGGGCTCGACTTCAATCAGTTTGGCATGGTGGCNGCAAAGGATTACTTTTTTGAAAACAAGAAACGCAAAAACTCCCTCCCGCTGTTAATGAACCTCATCCCCGCCGATCGCAAGTCCAACCGGCAGACCATTGCCCGCTTGATGGCCGCNTGCCGTGAGTTCCTGCGCCCAGGCGGCCGTGCTATCATTATTTANCCGGANGGAACCCGTTCAATGGATGGCGAGATGGCTCCNTTAAAAAAGGGCCCCGCCATGATCGCCACCGAGTTGAGCCTTCCGATAGTGCCCGCCTACATCCACGGCACATTTGCCTCGCTGCCAAAGAACGGTAAGATCCCCAAGCCGCGCCGNATCCATGTACACTTTGGCGAACCCGTCGACCCAGAGCGTATGGCCGATGACGAGGAACCCGGCCGGCTAATCTACACACAGGTCACCAATGAGTTGACCTCGCGGATTACCAAGCTACGCGACCATCACCATGCCCGTTGATATCCGACATATGAAATGGTGGGGCTGGGGTTATGAGGACGTCACCTTCGACGATTCCAACAAACCCGGCCTCTGGCCCTACCTCGAGCGCGAGTTGGAAATTGACAAGATCAAGTGGACCAAGCCCGTGACATTCGACGAGGTGGAACTGCCGGCTCAAAAAACCAACGATGCTTTTTCAGCGGAAATCAAAAACGCGCTCCAAGAAAGCCAGATTGCCACCGACAAGAAAATCCGCCTCATCCACGCCGCCGGCAAGAGCTTCCGCGACCTCTGGCNACTGCGTCATGGTATCATCAAGCACGCGCCCGACCTCGTTGTGTTCCCGGAGGACGAGGCGGATGTCGTCGCCCTCGTCCGCGCCGCCCACGAGCACGGCGTCGTCCTTATCCCCTTCGGCGGCGGCTCCAATATTGCCGGATGCCTTGAGCCCGCCGACAGTGAGGGCCGTATGGTGGTCAGCCTCGACCTATGCCGCATGCACAAGGTGCTGGAAGTTGACCAGCGCTCCCTCACTGCCCGCATCCAGCCCGGCGTCTACGGCCAGCACCTAGAGGACCAACTCGCCGTGCGCGATGTTACACTCGGCCATTTTCCAGACTCCTTTCTGCACAGCACCCTAGGCGGCTGGGTGGCCACACGCTCCGCCGGCATGCAGAGCGACCGCTATGGCAAAATTGAGGACATGGTCATCAGCCTTCGGATGGTCACCCCCAGCGGCACCATTATTACCCGCACCGTGCCCAAGAGCAGCAACGGCATCGACGTNCGCCACCTCTGCATCGGCAGCGAAGGCATCCTTGGCGTCATCACCGAGGTGGTTGTGCAAGTCCACCGTAAGCCGCGGTATGAGGATTGGTTTGGCTGGCTGTTCCCCGACTTCGAAAGCGGCATCGCCGCCATCCACGAATGCCAGCGCAAGGATTGCATGCCCACCGTCACGCGCTTGAACGACCCCAAGAAAACCGCCCTATCGTTTGCCTTTAAAAGCCCCAAGAGCGGATTCAAGGAAGCCATTGGCAAGATGGTGAAATGGTACATCGGAAGCGTCCGCGGAATTGATTTTCAGACCTGCTGCCTAATGGTCGTTAAGTTTGAAGGTGATTACGACAGCTTCCACATGCGTCGCCGCGAGGTGGCCAACATCTACCGCAAGCGCGGCGGCGTTAGCCTCGGCGCCGATCCCGGTCGCGCGTTTGCCAAAGCTAAGTTCGATTTCCCTCACCTGCGCGACTACGTAATGGATCGCAACATCATGGCAGACGTCAGCGAGACCGCCACCCCATGGGCAAATCTTCTAACGCTCTATGAGAATGGCGTGGCCGATGTCACCCGGGCCATTCGCGACACTGGCGTGGCTCCATGGGTTGGGTGCCATGTCAGTCANAGCTACCATACCGGCGCGAGCCTCTACTTCACGTTCGGCTGCCGCCAGCGCGAGGGCCGCGAACTGGACCAGTATCTCTACATCAAGAAAGCTGCTGAAGATGCCTTTCTGAAAAATGGCGGCACGCTCTCGCACCACCACGCTGTGGGCACCGAGCACCTGCCTTGGGTGGAAGCGGACATCTCGACCACCGGTCTGAAGGCCGTGCGCGCGCTCAAGGACGGACTGGATCCGCGCGGCGTCATGAACCCCGGCAAGATCATCCCTTCTGACGAACCGCTAAAGGCATGGGGGCTCGGCGAGGATGAGATGCGCCAGTTCACCCAGTCCGAAAAATGAGTTTTTCTGGCCAGTCCATCGCCATCACCGGCGGCTCCAGCGGCCTTGGGCTGCACTTGGCCNAGGCATTCTCTCAGCAAGGCGCGCGAGTGGCATTGATGGCGCGCGACGGGGATCGTTTAAAGGAAGCGGAATCCGCCTGTGGCAACGGTACGCTGACTTTCCCCGGCGATGTCACCTCGGAGGCCGACTGTAAAGAATTCATCGAGGCAGTGACTGCAAAATTTAATGGCCTCGATCATCTCATCGCCAACGCCGGCCTTAGTATGTGGGCGCGATTTGAAGATGTGGAAGACCTAGCCCTTTACCGACGGTTGCTGGAGGTCAACTACCTCGGCATCGTCCATTGCGTACACCCCGCCCTGCCCGCGCTAAAGAAAAGTCGTGGNCAGGTCGTTGTCATCTCCTCCATCCAAGCCAAGGTGGGCGTGCCGTTCCACTCCGGCTATGGCGCCAGCAANCATGCGCTCGAAGGCTTCATCGATACACTCCGCTACGAGCTGGACGGCACTGGCATCAATCTGCTCAAGGTTTACCCTCACTGGATTCGCGGCACCAACCTGCGCCAGCACGCCTTGGGGCCAAACGCTGAGCCTATAGGCGACCGCAAGCGTGCCCACGCCAATTCCGGCGTTACTGTCGAGCAGTGTGCCGCTGCCATCCAGTCAGCCATGGCTCGCCGCAAGCCGGCGCTTTATGTTCCGTGGACACTGCGCTACGTGCAGATTTTAAAGAACCTCTTTCCCGGAGCCGTGCGTTGGTACATCCGCCGCAAGGTCGGTGACCAGAAATGACCGAGCGCAGAGGACTCGGCTACTTCCTCGGNTGGTGGTTCTTCCGNATCTTCACCGGCCTGTATCACCGACGGCAGGTGTTTAACGAGGAACGCGTCCCGCGCAATGGCGGGGTCATCATCGCCGCTAACCACCTCAGCTACATCGACCCACCGCTCATCGGCTGCTCCACTCGCCGCGTCATCCACTACCT
>PBPF01000072.1 GCA_002724615.1 Verrucomicrobiales bacterium
GCGCGCATTTGTCACTCACCATTCCCCAGTCCAACGGCCAAGCCCTGGCCAGAATCCGCGCCATTGGCCAAGTAGACGAGGAACACTACGAGGGCAACCAAGTCCACCTTAAGGCGCGCATCCCACCCCATCTCCGCGAAGAATTTGCCCCCTACATTCAGGGCGAATAAACGCAAGGTGCAGCAACAGCGCGTCTGCAAATCGCCTTGCCAAACCAAGTTAAACAGTCACCATCCCCAGCGTGACCCACCCCGCGCGGATCAAGGACCTCCCCGACCTCGAGCGCCCGCGCGAACGAATGGTTGCCCTTGGCGCCAATGCCCTTTCCCACGCCGAACTCATCGCCATCCTCCTGCGCACCGGCCTGCGCGGCCAGTCCGCCATCGACATCGGCAGCCAACTCATTCGCGACTATGGAGACCTCCACGCCCTCGCCCAAGCGAGCATCGAGGATCTCCAGCGGGTCAAAGGCATCGGCCGTGACAAGGCCGTCACCCTGAAGGCCGCATTCACTCTCGCACGCCGCATGGCCGCGGAAATCCGTGCTACGCGCCCTCAACTCGACAACCCTGAGGCTATTGCAGACCATCTTCGCGACGAGTTTCGCGGCAAGGAGGTTGAGGAATTTCACGTTGTCCTCCTCGACACACGCCGTCGACTCATCCGCAATGAGCGTGTCACCACCGGCATTCTCGATTCTGCCATCGTTCACGCTCGCGAAGTCTTCCGCCCCGCCATTGCCGCCAACGCCTCAGCGCTCGTCTTGGTACACAACCACCCAAGCGGCGACCCCACCCCCTCCAAGGCAGACATCACCATCACGCGTGACCTCGTCCGTGCCGGCCAACTTCTGAAGATCGAGATTCTCGACCACATCATTCTTGGGGAGAAAACCACCGAGCGCGACCGCGACTTTGTGTCGTTGAAGGAGATGGGGTACTTCTATCAATGATCAGAAATCGGGCGAGTTCCAAGGGCCAAAGAAAAATTTGAGACTTGGGAATTGAGGCTTCCTTGAGTAATGAGGATTGGAAATTGAACATTCACCCATCCGCCATCATTGACCCCGCTGCCGACGTACATGAGACTGCCGTAGTCGGGCCATACGCAGTCATCGACGCTGGAGTCACGCTGGGTCCCAACTGCACCCTTGCCCCCCATGTCCATCTCACCGGGCAAACCACCATTGGCAAGGGCAACCAGTTCCACACTGGTGCGGTCATCGGCGATGCCCCGCAGGATGTCAAATACAACGGCGAACCCACACGCCTGCGAATTGGCGATGACAACATTTTTCGGGAACACGTCACCATCCACCGCTCCAACAAGCCTGACGAAGACACCGTCATTGGCAGCCACAATTTTTTTATGGCCAACAGCCATGTCGGACACAACAGCCTCATTGGCGACCACAACATTTTTGCAAACGGCGCACTCATCGGCGGACACGTGCAGATTGCCGACCGCGCCTTTCTTTCTGGTAACTCACTTGTCCATCAATTCGTGCGCATTGGAACCTTGGCTCTCATGCAGGGAGGAGCGGCAGTGAGCATGGACGTGCCTCCATATACAATTGCTGCAGGGANAAACGAACTTTGCGGATTAAACACCATAGGNCTGCGNCGGGCGGGGATGTCTCCNGGTGACCGACAGGAACTTAAGTCCATTTANCAAAGANTATTTCGCGGGAAGGAAACAGTGACCAATGCCTTGAATGAATTGCGGGCCAAGGTGAAGGGNGAGCCCGCCANACAACTTCTCGAGTTCATCGCCGCCAGCGNNCGCGGCGTCTGTGGCCATGCCAGCCGGAGAGCGGNACGGGACTAGTCCGTCAGCGCCACCACCGCCTTGCGCACCAACTGGCCTTGCAGGGTGAACCCCGGCAGCTTTGTCTCCGCCACCTTGGCNTCCTCATCCACCTTGGCGTCCACGTCGGCCAATTGATGNTTCTCGGGGTCGAACGTTTCCCCGGCCTCCGGCTCAAACGCCACCAACCCCACCCGACGCGCCAGATCGCGGCATTGGCCTTGGAAGACCGTCATTGTTTCGATGAACTGTTCCTTGCCCGAAAGCACCGCCGACTCGCGAAGTCGGTACACCAGATCCAGCTGCCCCACCACCAGCCCGCCCCACTCTTTTTCCGCGCGTTGCAGTTTGTCCACTTCCAGTTCCAGTGCTTTTCCCCGTGAGTCCTTCAACGACTCCATTGTCCCCGCAAACTCTCTGGCGTCCGCGCCGATTTGTTCGGCAACCTCCTTCGCCGTCGTCACGCTTTTCTCGGAAGCCTCCTGCGCGTCGGCCCAATTCCCGGAGCACTCTGCAATAAGACGAGCCACCTCCTCCATCTTTCCCACCTCTTTGGCCACGGAGGACAGCTGCGCGATCTCAACCGCCTTGGCTTCCGCGCGGTATTCCCAGTAAAACGGCGCTGCCGCAAAGAGCGCCCCAAACGCCACCGCCGCGAAGATGCACCCGACCTGCCACGGCTCCACGGGCGCTTGTGCCTGCCAGCCCAGCCAACCCGCCAGACCGAGAAACAACGCGTCACACATCAGGAACGGCCACTTGGGTACCGGCACAGGCACTGGGATTTTTTTGGACTTGGAAGACTGGCCCGCCTGCTTGCTCATGCCGGCGCAATGTACGGGCCTACGGCGCGGCGCCCAAGGCCAAAGTTTGACAACCGCGCCGCACGAGCCGTACGGTCGGGTCGCTCATGGAGAAACTGAACGAGTCGCTCATCGAGATCGTCCGGCGTACGTCTGCGGAAATCCCCGACGACGTGCAGCGCGCCATCATCGGCGCGCTGGAGAATGAGAAGGCGGGGACCATCGCCGAGAGCGCGATGCAGATCATCGAGCAGAATATTGAGCTGGCCAAAAAAAAATCGCAGCCAATTTGCCAGGACACCGGGAGCATTTTGTTTTACGTGGATTGCCCGGTGGGCTTCGACCAAATGGCCTTTGCCGACACCGCGCGCAAGGCGGTGACCGAGGCAACGAAGAAGGGATTCCTCCGGCAGAATTCTGTCGACTCTCTCACTGGCAAAAACGACGGCACCAATGTTGGGCCCGGCTCGCCGACATTTCATTTTCATCAACATGCCGAGGACACCGTGCNAGTGCGGCTAGTACTGAAAGGNGGCGGCTGCGAAAATGTCGGCGCGCAATANTCNNTGCCGAACACNAAGCTGNANGCCAACCGCGACCTTGATGGNTGCCGGAAGGTGATCCTCGACGCCGTGCAGCANGCCCAAGGCAAAGGCTGCGGCCCGGGCATTCTNGGCGTTTGCATCGGCGGCGATCGGGCGACGGGCTACGACTTTTCGAAGACGCAGTTTNTGCGCGANCTCGATGACCGCAANGACAACGCCGAACTGGACGGGCTGGAGCAGGATATTCTCACCACCGCCAACAAGCTAGGCATTGGGCCGATGGGCTTCGGCGGGCAGACGACGCTGCTNGGCGTGAAGATAACCAGTGCCAATCGCCTGCCGGCGTCGTTTTTCGTGAGCGTCAGCTACATGTGCTGGGCTTTCCGTCGCCACGGCGCGACGCTCGGTACGGACGGGGAGATTGCCGATTGGCTTTATTAAAATGATCGAACTGACGACCCCCATTTCCGAGGAACAAATTCGCGAGCTGAAGGTTGGCGACGAGGTGGGCATTACTGGCATCGTCTTTACCGGGCGCGACGCGGTGCACAAGTATCTGCACGAGGGTGGNGAGCTGCCCGAGGGCGTGAGCTTCGACGGAGGNGTCATNTATCATTGCGGACCGGTTGTCGTGAAGGATGACGAGGGCAACTGGCAGGTGACNGCCGCNGGNCCNACNACNTCCATTCGNGAGGAGCCGTATCAGGGCGACATCATGAAAAAGTTTGGCGTGCGCGGTGTCATTGGAAAGGGCGGCATGGGCGCGAAGACGTTGGCGGCGTGCGGCGAGAANGGCAGCGTGTATTTGCACGGCATCGGCGGCGCGGCGCAGGTTTTGGCCGANCGCATCACCAAGGTGCNCAACGTNTATTTNCTTGAGGAGTTCGGCAGCCCCGAGGCGATTTGGGAACTNGAAGTGGACAAGTTCCCCGCCGTCGTAACCATGGACAGCCACGGACGGTCGCTGCACGCAGAGGTGGCCGAGGCTAGCCAGGGGGAGTTGGAGAAAAACCTTTAGAGGTCTTCCTGCTTTCCGCCGTTCACGAGATACAGTGCGGCCATCCGCACGGCGATGCCGTTGGTGACTTGCTCGAGAATGACAGCGCGTTCGCCGTCGGCGATTTCGCTTTCGATTTCCACGCCGCGATTCATCGGCCCGGGGTGCATGATAAGCGCGTCGGGCTTGGTCTTTGCGAGGCGTGCGCGGTTGAGGCCAAACAGGCTGGCATATTCGCCGATGCTCGGGAACATCGTCTTGCGTTGGCGCTCGTGTTGGATGCGCAACAGGTTGATGACATCCGCCTCGGCGAGCGCGTCGTCCATGTCGTGCGTAACGCGGCAGCCCATTTGCTCGAAGATGCGCGGCACGAGCGTGCTTGGTCCGCACAGGGTGACATTCGCGCCGAGCTTGCGCAGGCACCAGATGGCCGACCGCGCCACGCGGCTGTACAAAATATCGCCGAGGATGGTGACGTTCAGCCCGGCGATGGCGCCTTTTTTTTCGCGAATGGTGAACACATCCAGCAAGGCCTGCGTGGGATGCTCGTGCGCGCCATCGCCGGCATTCACCACGTGCGCGTTCAGAAACCGCGCCAGAAAATGTGGCGCCCCCGCCGCCTTGTGGCGGATGACGATGATGTCCGCATTCAACGCCTCGAGATTGCGCGCGGTGTCCTTGAGCGTCTCGCCCTTCTTGAATGACGACGCGTCCGCGGCGAAGTTGATGATGTCCGCGCTCAACCGCTTGGCCGACAGCTCAAAGCTCACCCGCGTGCGCGTGGAGGGCTCCACGAAAAAATTCACCACCGTCTTGCCCTGCAGCGCGGGCACCTTCTTGATGTCGCGCTCGCCCACCGCCTTGAATTCCCGTGCCGTGTCGAGCACGGCTGTGATTTCCTCGGCGCTGAGGCTTTCGATGTCCAACAAATGTTTCCGATGCCAACTCATGGGGATAAAATTTCAACCGTCTCCGCCGCACCATTTTCATCGAAGCGAACCTCCACGCGCTCATCCGCGTGCGTGGGCAAATTCTTGCCGACAAAATCTGGCCGGATCGGCAGCTCGCGATGCCCGCGGTCAATCACCACCGCCAGCCGAATGCACCGCGGCCGGCCGAAGCCGAGGAGGGCATCGATGGACGCCCGCACGGTGCGGCCGGTGCTGAGCACGTCGTCGACGAGCACGATCACTTTTTCGCCAAGGTCGCCCGGCAGTTCCGTGGGGCGCAGCTCGCTCATGCCGCGTTGCGAAAGGTCGTCGCGATGCAATCCCGGCTCCACCGTGCCCACCGCCACTTCGCCGCCGTACAATTCGCCGAGCATCGCGCCCAGTTGTCTGGCCAGGGGCACCCCGCCGCGTTGGATGCCCACCAGCATCACGGCGCCGCCGTCGGCATTCGCCTCGACGATTTCGTGAGCGACCCGCCGCCACGCGCGGGCGATGGCGTCCGCCTCCAGCACGGTGCGCGCTTCATCCATGGGAGCCATAAAAAAACCCGCGCCCGCCCGCGGACCTGCGGACGCGGC
>PBPF01000073.1 GCA_002724615.1 Verrucomicrobiales bacterium
CCAATACGCCATGGGCGGCGCGGCATGCGGCGAGCGTGTTCGTGCATGACGACGCGTTGTGGATGGTCGCCGGCAACAACATGCGCCCGGACGTGTGGAAACTGGTGCGGAAATGATTCCCGTTTCGCCGTTTACCTTTGGACCATCAATCTCGCACAGAATTCTGAATGAACGCACTAACCGGCGGTATCATTCGCGCCTGATATCAGGCAAATAGGGGCCCACAGCAGTATACAAAGCTGGGCATTCTCTGGAAAAATCAGCTTGCTAGATTTTGAGGTCCGTTGCAGATTCAGTGTAGCACATGACAGGCTATGCTTTAAAATGAATACCTTTTCATTCCTTACATCCTTTGTTTTGCTGGCAGGGCCTTTGTCCTCAGTTTTCGGGACTCACGAGCCTATTTTTTGGAAAGGTGCGCTGTGGGCTTCGGTTGCCACTTGGGTGATTGCCATAGTTTGTGTTGGGCTGGATGACATCGCGAAACACGCAAAGAATGTTTTTAAGTACAATTTGATTGCATTGGTCGTGGTCTTTGTTGGTGCATTTGTTTACGCGAAAAAACACGATTCCAGTGGCAATCTGATCTCGGAAACTCAAGAAAACAAACCCGCAGAAAAATCAATGGATGACTTTGCGGATAATGAATTTGAGGAGTTTAAATCCGGTGAGGGAAGGGAATTGTGGACAAAAATCAAGGACATCGAGATTCAGGATGAGGCCAGAAGCGAATCGATTAATAAAATGCGTGCTATTCTCGAGAAAGCGAAAATAGATCCAGAAGAGGATGAGGACTATCGTGCGTGGGTCGAAAAACGAGAACAGTTGCAGGAAGAGAAAGCCAAGCTGGAAGCTCGACTTATGGAGGCTTTCGTGGCGTATGAAAAATACAAGCTTACTCCTACCGGCGATCAGGAAAACCAGTGGAAAAAGTTGCTGGCTGATGGCGAACAGGATGCAGAGCGCTTGAAAAACCAGTACGAGGATTTGAAAAGAGAGCTGGAGAAAGATGGTTCTGGAGAAGAATCAAACAGGACGGATCCTGAATCAAACTCTACCAGTGAAGATTGATCAGAGCATCTGCAAGGGTATTTAATCGGTTGCCACCTGTTTGGCATGGTTGCCCAATGCAGAATTCCCGTATTCTCTTACGAAGTCACAATTATTTAAGCCTCTTTGTGCTTCAAGTGACATACTAATCCCACCCATAATGGCGGAAGAAGAGCGGGGGTACTCTTTCGGCTGGGCTGTCTCCCGCGAGGGTCAGGACAATGCCCATTGGCTCAGGGCCAAAGTCGAGGAACTGAGCACGGGAGTTGTAGACGTTGCCGCCCCAGCGCGTTGTGTTGGCGACGACGTTGAAGGTCACAAACTTGCCGGCCTTTTGGTCGTACACCGCGTGGCCCTCGAGTTTTGCATCTACGCCGCGGGTTTGTTGCTTGGGAATGCCGGGCCCGGGCTTATTCCATTTCCCCTCGACGTGCGTTCCTTTGTGGATCTCCATCGTTCGCGTCCGTCCATCATAGCGAAGTGAGACGAGATTGCCCTTAACCTCGACCACTTCGGCGAACAAGTCTGCGCGTTCGACTGCCTCTTGCGGAAAGGGCGAAGTGTGGCCGCGCACGAGATCGACGAAATGCCAACGCGCCAGTCGTTCCACGAGTTCGCGTTTCACCTTTTGTCGAGCGCCCTTCGCCAGCGTGGCAGGCAGCAAAGCCCGCGCCTCGGATTCGCGAAACCAAGCGTAATCCTGATTGTACATTTTTTGATGCACCTTGGAGCCTTTCATGGGGCCGTTTCGGGGCAGGTCGCGGCAAATCACGCTTAGCACAAGTCCGTCTGAGGGATATCTTTTCTTTGCCACTTCCTTGGCCAGCTCGGCCTGAGCGGTGGCAAACATCTCCCTCGTCATGAGCCGATCGCTCCGGGGAATGGTTTTCCATTTTTCAAGTCCCTCACGCAGGAGCTTTTCCACTTTCCGCGGATAGCGTGCATCGTGATGTGTCCCGGCCAGCAGCCGACCANTGGGGGTGGCCACGAAGATGCCTTGGTAGGAGTAAAAATCGTTGGACTGCGTTTTGATTTTTCGCACGAGGCGGCTTTCAAAGCTAGTGTTGGTTTTGTCGTCCAGCGCCTTGCCGGGCCGCTCAATAGCGTCTGCTGTGGGCACGAGCTTCCGCGTCAGTTCCTGCACCTTGGGATCGATCCAGACAGACTGTCTGAGCGTGACGCCGTTGCCTCAAGTGCAGCCGAGTGGGTGGCCGTTCATCAGGTAAATCATCACTGGCCGGTCACTTTTTTGTGCCTCAACAATTCCTTGCAGCACAGAGGTGCNCCACGAGATCGTCCGGAATGTTGCCTCGTTNGGGTCTGGNAAAACNAGTCCGCGCACCTTGGCGCACTCGTCAGAGAGCTTTAGCGCNCCTAAGGCCGACGGTTTGTTGGTGGCCAGAAACAGCAGGGCAATTGTAGTTGTAAGGATTCTTCTCATGAGTGCTTCCTTGATTCGTACGAATAGACGATCACCAGCCTCGTTTCTTCATCCATGCTCCGGTCAGTCTTTCAGGAACTTCTTTTTATCGTAAGTGCAAAGGAAAATCTTACTCACCTTATCCTCGTGCTGGCTGTAGTAGACGCAGAGGATGTCGCCAGTCTTGGTCTCGAGTAGGTACGGGTACGAGCAGTCGCCCATGCTATCCATGGTGGCCCATGGCTGGAGCGTGTGCTCGTCGGTGAAGCGGTAAATGAGCGAGTACGGGCGTCGAGAGCCGTAGATTTTTGGGTTGGCCAAAACACGCTTGTCCTTGCCTGCATACGCCGCGCGCGAGGGCAAGAAGAGTTGCCCGCCGATCTCGTGGAAGTGATGACCCTCGAGAATTTTCGGCATCAATGTCACGTTCCACTTTTTGTAGGGTGGCTTGGCTACGGCGATGGCGTGCTTGTCGTCGTACTTGCGCCGGATGGCCACCACCATCGTGCGATCCTTCTTGAACCATAACGTCGACTCGCTCGCGTTGTTGTACGGCACAACCTGCGAGACAAACTCCCAACGGATGCCGTCCTTAGACTTGATCAGATGGATTTGCCGTTTTTCCGATACACCCACGCCGGGGATCGCGTGTGGCGCGCACCAAAACGTGTCGGACACCGCGTCGTACATCGGTCCCCACAGCCAGAACGGCGGTTTGTACAACGGCTGTCGGTCGCTCCATTTTACGCCGTCGGTGGAGGTGCGTACGTAGGTTTGCTTGCGCCCCGGAAACTCATACCGGAACAACGTGTTGCCATTTGCCACAAACTCGAAGTCCTGCTGATCCGCTGGCTGCGGTGGTAGCGCTTTCCACGTCCGTCCCTCGTCCGTGCTGCGCAACACACGATATTCNCCCGTNGCNTCGAAGCGCTTGTTGCGGTGGCCGTCGAGGTGCGACCATGTGAGGTAGATCGNATCCTTGAATCGGAACAANTTCGGGTTGCGCCCCAACTCGCTGATGCACCGCGTCCACTTCGGCCTGCGCAGNNCCTGAACNCCGTCCGACGTGATCACCGGCANCGATTTTTTGCCCGGGCGAAACTGGTTGATTTTAGGGAAACCAGAAAAATCCGGATTTGCCGCATCCAGCGTCAATACCCCGAACACCACTCCACCAAGAATCAGCAGTGTTTTCATNGCCTCAGCCTTGCCGTCACCGCGTCTTTTGTCAACGGCCATGCCGCACGCGCGGGATGTTGAATCATTCGGGCGATCTGTCTACNCTAGCCNCATGNCTTCACGTTGGCTATTCAACGTTGNCCTNGCCGNAGGTGTGCGGACCACCGATCTGCTTGCGCGGCCGACTTCNNCGCGCTGCTGGCCTATNTATTAANGGAAAAGTGAAAGATAACGACCACACTCGCGAGGCCATCCTGAAACGCCTGCGCGCCAAGGTGGCTGCTGGCCGACCCATCATCGGTGGTGGNGCGGGCACCGGAATNTCCGCCAAGTGTGAGGAGGCTGGCGGTATAGACCTGATTGTCATTTACAACTCCGGCCGCTACCGCATGGCCGGTCGTGGNTCGCTCAGTGGNTTGATGGCTTATGGCAATGCCAACGAGATTGTCGTGGAGATGGCCCACGAGGTGCTTACCGCCGTGGAACACACGCCAGTGCTCGCCGGTGTAAACGGCACGGACCCGTTCATGTTGCGCGATTATTTCCTGCGCCAACTCAAGGCCATGGGTTTTGCCGGCATCCAGAATTTTCCGACTGTCGGGCTTTTCGATGGCAAGATGCGCGTTAACCTTGAGGAGACCGGCATGGGCTATGGCTTGGAGGTCGACCTCGTTGCGGCCGCGCGCGACCTCGACCTGTTGACCACGCCTTATGTTTTCAACGCTGAAGAAGCCGAGCACATGACTTGTGCCGGAGCGGACATCATCGTCGCCCACATGGGCCTCACCACCAAGGGTTCCATTGGGGCTGAGACGGCCATGACGCTTGAGGACGCCGCCAGTCAGGTCGCCGCGATTACCGATGCCGCCAAGGCAGTGCGCGACGACGTGCTTGTCATCTGCCATGGTGGTCCCATTGCAGAGCCGGAGGATGCGCGTTTCATTATCGAAAATTGTCCCGGTGTCGATGGCTTCTACGGCGCCAGTTCCATGGAACGCCTGCCAGTGGAGACGGCCTTGACCGAGCAGGTGCGGAAGTTTTGTGAGATTCAGTTGCCGAATCATTAACGACGGAGTTACAGCGGTCGACGAATTCGTGTTCTAATTTTTCGTTGTGCCCTTTCCGGTTCTTCAGGGAAAACATGAAAACCATCGCCATCCTCGGAACACTCGACACGAAGGGTGAGGAGCACTCCTTTGTTGCCGAACTCATCCACCAGCGCGGGCATCGAACGCTGCTGATTGACACCGGCACCCAAGGCGAGCCGACAGTGAAACCGGACGTATCGCGGTCAGAACTGGTCGGCAACCAAGCCTTCACCGATCGCGGTGAGGCTGTTGCCGCAATGGCTGAGGCGGCGGCAGCCTTTTGCGCCAAGCTAGTGGTGGAACGGAAAATTGATGGCATCCTCTCCCTCGGTGGCGGTGGCGGCACGGCGATTAGCACGGCGGCCATGCGGGCTTTGCCGGTGGGCTTCCCCAAGCTGATGGTCTCCACACTTGCCGCCAGCGAAAGTGCGCCGGTGTATATGGGCGTGAAGGACGTGACGATGATGCCGAGCATCGTGGACATCGCTGGACTCAACCGAATCTCGCGCCCTATCCTGGCCAACGCCGCCGGTGCTATTTCAGGCATGGCCGAAATCGCCGCTCCTGCCTCGAATGACAATCCGATGATTGTCGCCAGCATGTTCGGGAATACGACCGACTGCGTGAATCATGCCAAGGAAATCCTTGAAACGGCGGGCTACGAGGTGCTGGTGTTCCACGCCACCGGCACGGGTGGGCGCACGATGGAGTCGCTGATTGAATCCGGCCTCGTAACCGGTGTGCTCGATCTTACAACCACCGAGTTGGCCGACGAACACGTGGGTGGCATACTGAGCGCCGGCCCCGCGCGCTTGGAGGCAGCGGCACGCGCCGGTGTGCCAACTGTCATCGCCCCGGGTTGTTTGGACATGGTCAATTTTGGCGAACCCGATTCAGTGCCCAAGCAATTTGCTAAACGGAAATTTTATCATCACAACCCGCAAGTGACGCTGATGCGTACATCGGCGAATGAATGCTGCGCCCTCGGCGAGATCATGGCGGGGAAAATCAACCGATCCACCGGCCCGGTGAAGGTCATGCTGCCATTGGCCGGTATCAGCATCATCAGCCAGCCAGGCGGCCCCTTTCACGATGGCCCCGCTGACGAGGCGTTGTTTAACTCAATGAAGTCAAACCTACGCAATGACATCCCAGTCGAGGAATTCGACTGCGCCATCAACGACACACACTTTGCCGAAGCAGCAGCGCGGGCATTGCTCGACTTAATGAGTTTAGCGAGCTAGCTTGACTGCATGCGAGGGCTGGCATTCCTCATGGGATTGAGTTTTACGCTGGAGTTGGCAGCGGCCGAGATCCTGTTCAATGAGGATTTTTCAAAAGTTCCGGTGGGGAGAGTGCCGGAAAAGATTCTAGTTTTGGGAGGGGACTTTTCGGTTCAGGAGGATGGAAAAGAGCGATTTCTGGAATTACCCGGCAAGCCGATAGAGCTGTTTGCGGCCATGTTCGGACCGGCAACCAAAGCCGCCGTGGCGGTGGAGGCAAGAATTCTGGGTAAGCGCAGAGGGCGCAGGGCTTTCCCGGCATTTGGGCTTGGGTTGAATGGCGTGAGTGGGTTTCGCGTATTGGTGAGCCCAGCCAAGGGGAAAATGGAATTGTTTAGAGGTGAGGCAAAGCTGCGAGATGTTCCCTTCCGGTGGGAACGGGATGACTGGACGCATGTGCGCTTGGAGATGAATGCGGTAACTGATGGCTGGCGTGTAGAGGCCCGTGCATGGTCACAGGGAGGCAAGGCGCCGGCCAAGCCAAATATTGTATGGCTTGAAAAACAAAAACCCCTGGCGGCCCGGGCCACACTTTGGGGCGCACCATACGCAGGCACACCCATTCGGTTTGATGACCTGCGAGTACTGAAGCTGGACTAGTTGGCGGCTCCGGGGCCGTTGATCTTGTGGCCGTCCATCTCGTAGATGCCCACGAGGTAGCCGTTCTCGAGCACTTCGCCGACCTTGAGGATGCCGAAAAAAGTTACCTTCACGTCCATCAACGGCTTCACGCCTTTGCCCTTGGGCATACGAACGTTTATCCACTCGTTGATCTTGGGCACTGCACCGAAGCAACAGGCAGACTGGTCGCGCAAAACGAGAAACTCAGTAATCTTCCCATCCTCGACGCGCAACGGCAGCATGTAGCCGGTGATGACGACCTTCTTCTTGTTGAGTTTTTGCACTGTCTCGGGAATCTTGTTGTTCTCAAGAATCGCCTTCGCCTTGGGGTTCGTGATGGGGTCGTCGGGTACTTCATACTTGAAGCCGGACAAGTCCTTGAAATCCACAATGGAATAGTCACCGATCTTGTCCTTGGAAGGGGCCTTTTCCTTAGGCTTGTTTTCAGCGGCCGCCAAAAGTGCACAGCCTGTCAGCATGGCCACAGTGGCCGCCATCCTGTTCCATTTATACAAAGAATTCATGTTTGTTTCTTTTTTATAGCGGCCCGCCGATCTTGTCGCCGTTCATTTCATATAAACCCACCAAAAAATCATCGACGACCACCGCGCCTACCTTGAGTGTGCCAAAGAAATAAATGGGAACGTCCCGCAGAGGCTTCACTCCGTCGCTGGTCATCTTCACCGTGATCCACTCGTTGATCTTTGGCACCTTGCCGAAGCAGCAGGCCGATTGGTCACGGTAGACGATAAATTCTGTTACCAATCCATTCTCCACCACCAGAGGCTCCATGTAGCCACGAACGGCCACCTTCTTCCCGTTAAAACCTTGTACAGTATCCGGAATCTTGTTTTTGGACATCATGGTCTTGGCCTCGGGTGTGGATAACTCAGCCATCGGCGCGTTGTATTGGTAATTTGCCAATTGAGTGAAACTCACCACCTTGTAGCCATCGATTTCTTCGGGTTCATCAATTGGCTCAGCCGCCTCAGCCACCGCAGCAAGGATTTCCTTGGGGTCGGCCGCTTCGGTGATATCCGTGATGGTATTCGAAAACTCCAATCCGCCGGCTTGCACGACCACCACATCGCCAATCTCCACCTCAGCCTTGGGAAACACATGCGGATGCGTGGCGTTGACATCGTTGGTTACCAGCAATGTCGTGCCGTCCACCTCAAATCGGCCAACGTCGCCAAGAGAATTCATCCAAGTGGAGTCGGCAAAAAAACTGACTCCCAGTGGCTTGCTGTTCGGCCGGTCGCCCACCAAGAAAAGCTGCTTTCCCACAAGTGCTTTCGCCATTCCCGTGAGCTGCAACATCGGCTTGCCGACTCGCTGCCCGGTCTTGATGCTGACGATGGGAACGCCCTTGCGAATCTTGGGTGATTGTTTTCCAGCGTCAACCTCTCCGCTTTGTCCAGTTTCAGGCACCGGATCTGATACCCCTTTGCCACAGCCCAGCACCGCCAAGGTCAATGCGATCGTGACAAAATCCAGCGCTCTCATCTCCTACAGTCTAGTCCGTTTTCCCGAATTTGAAAGCCTTATCGTATTCCTTCCCGCCCACCGGCAGGTCTTCCACGCGCGCGTCGAACACCTTCCAATCCGCAAGCCAATCCGCCCCCACCTCGTATTCCGACGAGTGCGTGGAATTATTCTGTAATGACGGATTCACCAAAGCCTTGAAATCCAGTACTTTCTCAACGCCATCCACCGTCGCAACCACGCGAATGCTGCTTGTCGCCAGTTTCAGGTACTTGAACTTGGGATGAAACTGCAGCACATAAATCTTCATCCGGCTGGCATTGTCCTCGTCCCGCACAAACTCTAAATGGCAGGCCTCCTTGCCGATCACCTCCAGCTGTCCGCCGTGCTTGGGGTCGTGAGCGTGGCCGTGATGTCCGTCATGGTCGTGCCCATCACCGTGGCCATTGTGCTTGCTATCATGCCCGCAGCCGGCTGCCAGTGATATGCCGATGATTAAACAAAAATGGAATTTCATAGATTAATTAAGATTGTGGCAAAAGGTTCTCTGCTACGTCTGTGCCGTAAGCTTTGGCTGCCGGTACGATGCCCGCGAGAGTGCCCAGTGTCAATATGCCCAGCGGCCCCAGCGCCAGCACTGAATGCCCTGCCCATGGATCGACCACCACCCCCGTCTGCTCGCGGATATACCACGCTGCCGTGGCCATAAAACCACCATAAAACACGAACCCGACCGCCACGCCGATTGCGGAGATCGTCGCGCTCTCAAGCACGATCGCCCCAAACACTGTACCGCGCCGTGCCCCGAGCGCACGCAGGATTGCGACTTCGCGCCGCCGCTCATTCATCGTGTTGTACAAGCTGGCCAGAATGCCACCCGCTCCAACCAGTGCCACCAACGCGGCCATTGCACCCAGTACCGTGCGAAGCCATTCGAACCGCTGAAAAAACGCTGTTACTGTCGGTGCGATATTTGCCACTGTCACGTCACGGCGGTTCTGGTTTACACGGTCTGCCCACTGCACCCCCAGCGCAGGGTCTCGGAACTGGATCAGGATTGCGCTGATGTCAGTACTCAAACTGGACTCATGCCCCTCCATGTTCTGTGCGCCTGCCATCGGAATCCATACAGCGTGATCCGCCGGCGTGTTGCTGGGCTCCAGCACGCCCACCACCACGTAGTTTACGTTGTGCACCGTCGCGCCTTCCTGTTCATAAACGCCGTGCACCGGTTGGAAAATGCTGTCAATCGTAAGCCCTTCCCGTTGCGCCACGAAACTGCCTACTACCGCCTCCTGTAGATTGGGGTTGAACATTCGCCCTGCCTTAAGTTGGTGCTTTCGGCCAGGCGCATATTCCACCTCAAAAAAATTCGTCGTTGTCCCCACGATGCGGAACCCACGATAATTGTCACCCACCACGATCGGCACTGCTCCCTTCACGGCCCTCCGGTTGGCCGGCACAGACACGAGGTCTGAATACTCCTGCACTGGCAGTGTTGCCGATGCCTCGTCCATGTGGAACACGCTGAATAGCACAAGGCTCAACTCAGAGCCGCGCGCTCCCATTACCGCGTGGAAATCACCCTTGCCCACGGTGGTGAATGCGGCCATCGATTGCTCCTTAACTACCCACACCGCCATCAATAGACCTGACGCAAGCGCGATGCTAATTGCCGTGATGGCCGTCGACAACGCATGCTGGCGTAAGCTCTTGCGTACAATCAGCCAGATTGTCATGTCGTCGAGACCTCCCGCATTGCTTGATTGATTTCCGCGAGGTCGCGGCACTCATCAAACTGGTTCAACACCTCCTGATCGTGGCTCACAAGTAATAATGCTGCGTCGGTCTCCCCACAAATTTCGCGGATTAACTTCAGGGCTTCACGCCCGTTCCTTGGATCTAGGTTGCCCGTCGGCTCGTCCGCGAGTACCAGTTGAGGTTGGTTCGCCAACGCGCGCGCCACCGCCACCCTTTGTTGTTGGCCCACCGATAATTGCGATGGCCGATAATTCAGCCGATCCTCCAATCCTACGCGCGTCAGCAATTCTCTCGCGCGTGCCCGGTCTTTCCCGGGGCCAAAGCTCATCCCCAGCAATACGTTTTCCAAGCATGTGTAGCCCTGCAGCAGGTTAAAGGTCTGGAAAATATAGCCGATGTGATCCGCGCGATGCCGGTCGCGAGCGCTCTCGCCCAGCACCGCCATGTCGCGTCCCGCCAATTCGATATGACCGCTGTCAGGCGACAGGATGCCGGCGATGCAGTTTAGCAACGTTGTCTTGCCCGTGCCGCTTGTGCCGCGCAATGCCACGTGCTCCTTTTCCCCCAGCTCAAACGCCGGCACATCCAGCACCGTCTGCACCTCGCCGTCGGGCGTGCGGTAGGATTTTATCAGGTCGCGTATCTCCAGCAGCGACATCGGTGGAGGTTATCGCGCGACAAGAACAGTGTCGATGCCGCTTTGAACTCCAGCCGTGCCCCTGATAATCATTATTGCGAACATGCCGATGACAGCACAATTGGCGTTGACGCCAACCTCGCCATCCCCATAATGCGCGCTCCGCTTTTTAGGACATCAACAGGAAAACTATGGCAATCAAAGTTGCAATCAACGGATTTGGGCGCATCGGCCGGCTGGCTTACCGCGCCATGGTGGAACAAGGCCTCGTGGGTGATGCTATCGACGTGGTGGCTGTGGGCGACATCGTCCCCGCAGATAACCTCGCCTATCTCGTCAAATACGACTCTACTCAAGGTACGTTCCCCGGCGAGGTCACGCATCAGGGCGAGGAGACGCTGTACGTCAACGGTGATGAAATCAAGGTCGTCAGCGCTCGCGAACCCAGCGGCTTACCGTGGGCCGACTTGGGTGTGGACGTGGTTATAGAGTCCACAGGCCTTTTCACTGCCGCCGACAAGGCCAAGGGGCATCTGGAGGCCGGTGCAAAGAAGGTCATCATCTCCGCTCCCGCGAAGGAGGAAGACATAACCATTGTCATGGGTGTCAACGACGATCAGTATGATCCTGCCAACCACCACATTGTTTCCAACGCCTCCTGCACCACCAACTGCCTCGCGCCCGTCGTGCACGTGCTGCTCAAGGAGGGTTTCGGTATCGAAGAAGGCCTGATGACCACCATCCACGCCTACACCGCCACGCAGAAGACCGTCGATGGTCCCAGTCGCAAGGCATGGCGCGATGGTCGGGCGGCGGCAACCAACATCATTCCCGCCAGCACCGGTGCGGCCAAGGCCGTCAGTCTCGTGTGCCCCGCCGTGGCCGGCAAACTCACCGGAATGGCGTTCCGCGTGCCCACACCGACTTCAAGCGTCGTCGACCTTGTCGTACGCACTGAAAAGGAAACCAGCTACGCCGAGATTTCCGCTGCCATGAAGAATGCGAGCGAGACTTACCTTAAGGACATTCTTGGCTACACCGAGGACGCCGTCGTCAGTACTGACTTTATTCACTGCCCCAACTCGAGCATCTACGACGCCGACGCGGGCATGGAATTGAACAATCGTTTCTTCAAGTTGGTTAGCTGGTACGACAACGAGTGGGGCTACAGCAACCGTGTTGGCGACTTGCTCAAGCTGATGATCGACAAGGGGATTTAAACCCTATGAACCCTTTACTCCCCATCCCGCTTCACCGGCGGGGCGGGCACGGGTATCTTCACTGGCTTGAATCCCTGCGCGGCGCGGACCCCTTTGAATATTTCAAGCCCTTTCATATTCTGGGTCAGTCCTTCGCGCATTGACCGGGCGCGTGCTGCCATGCGTGGATTTTCCGCACGAGCCGCAAGTGTTAACCACTTGTAGGCCTCAACCACGTCCTTTTTCACCACACCATCCTCACCGCGGGATAATAGCAGTCCCAAGTTCGCCTGCGCATCTGGTAGTCCCGACTTGGCTGCCAGCAGCCACCAGTGGTGTGCAGCCGCTACGTCTTTTTTACATCCGAGTCCCTTGATCAATTGCCCCCCCAGCGCGTTGCAGGCACGCGCGTGGCCCTTCTTGGCAGCTTTTGCAAACAACTCATGTGCCGCCGGCAGGTTTTGTTCCACTCCCTGACCCTCATGGTACACCAGTCCCAACCGGTATTGCTCATCCAGATTGCCGTCATCAGCCTTGGCTTTCATGGCTTTTGTGTCGGGCAGCTCTTGTAGGTCGCCTGCTTCAATGCGCGCCAGCGCCTGTTTGGCACGCTGCACCATGTCCGGATCAAACGATTTTGCGGCAAGGTTCAGCCACTTGCGCGCCTCCTTCAAGTCCCGGGCCGTCCCATACCCGTCGGCCTTGGCGATGCCATAGCTCACCTGTGCGCCGGGATGCCCTCCCTTGGCTCCTTTCAGGAACCAGTTCAGCGCCGCCGTCAGGTCTTTCTTCACCACACGGCCAAACAAGTACAGACTGCCTAGATCGTATTGCGCCTTCGCGTTGCCCTGTTTGGCAGCCTTGATTGTCCATTCCTTGGCAGCCTCCTGCTCCGGCGGGCCTGACAGGCCGCGCATCAGCAATACGCCCAGCTTTGCCTGCGCATCTGCATCACCCTTTTTTGCCAACTCCTCCAGCGGCTTGCGGCAATCCTTGAATAGCCCCGATGCCCTGCCCACGTCCTGCGTCGCGCCCTTGCCTTCAAACACCAGTGCCGCCAGCCGGTATAGCGCTTTGGCATTCCCTTTAGCCGCAGACTGCGCGGCATATTGCACCGCCAGCTTGGGATTGCGCGCCACGCCCTTGCCTTCGGCGAAAATCTCCGCCAATTCATACTGCGCAGTGGCATTGCCTGTCCCGGCCTGCTTGGTTAGTGCTGGGATATCCGCACCCCACAACGTCTCCATGCACAGGCTGGTCGCGAGTACAAACCAAGGAAACTTCATGGCCAAAGGGTAGTGGGCCGACAACGAAACTCAAGCCCCAAGGTAGCAGTTGTTACTTGGGCGTGTCTGTCGGTTTGAAGCCCAACACTGCCTTGAGTCCTGCGCGCTTTTCGGCGCTGCTCATCTTCTTCAGGACATCGAGGCAGGCCTGTCCAGCGTTGGGATGACCCTGCTGGTCGGCCAGATACAGCCACTTGTACGCCTGCACCCGGTCTGCCTCCACGTCGACCCCAATTGCATATAGCCGCCCCAAATCGTACTGCGCCACAGCCTTTCCCTTATTAGCCTCGGCGGTGAGTTGTTTAACATCCGCCTTGCCCAGGCTTTTGAGCACGCTCGGACGCTCGGGTCGAGGGACAAACGCGCGTGCCAACGCGATGGCTTCCCGCTGCTGGGCCGGGGTGATTTTTTTGACAATAACATTTAGCATGATCTCCGCATCCCGGTACTTTGCTCTTGTGGCGGCCAAAAACGACCACTTGAACGCTTGGATAGGATCCTGCGGTCCGCCATCTCCATCTGTTAACATCACCGCAATGCCGTGCTGCGCTTTTGCCATTCCCTGTCTTGCCGCACGCAACATCCAAACCCGCGCCTCTTTTTGATCCTTCTTGATGTCCTCTCCGCTGTACAGCGCCACTCCCAGTTCGTGCTGTGCCATAGCAAAGCCCAAGTCCGCCGATTTACGCAGCCAGTACTCCCACTTTTCCAAGTCCTTCGAAATCTCCTTTCCCCTGCCGGTCCTGTACATCATGGAGATGGCGTGAGCGCCCCGTCTGTCTCCTTGGTCGAAAGCCTTTCGATACCAATGCATGGATTTTTTATAATCAAGCTTTGTTCCCGTGGCCCCCTCGAAACATTGGCCAATGGCCAACTGCGCCTCTGCCTTGCCCTTTTCAGCAGCTTTTAACAACCATTCAAACCGCTTGGCCGGGTCGGGCTTGATCAGTATCTCGTGATTCTTGTCAGGCTCACGCAGGGCTGCCTTTAAGCCATATGTATAAAACACACCCATGTACCAGTATCCAGAGACATGGTCGGCTTCCGCCAGTTTGCGTGCCAGTTCCAGCGACTTCCGCGGGGATTTTTCNACCGCCACNCGCCCGTTGANNTTCAGTCCGNNGANATACCAGNNGCACAAGCGGGCCATGGCATCAAGGTCACCCGCCTTGGCTTTCAGCTTTTGNCCGTCCACCATGATCGTAATCAGCATCAATTCACCNNCCCCNGGGATTCCCAAGTGCGACCGCCGCGTCGTCTCCGTTGGTTGGGTTCGAAAGCTGGCTGCACGCTTTCGCGCTGCTGGGATGTCGCTACTATTGGTTATCTTTCGGATGACCTCCGAGCGTAGTTGTGCCGCCAGTTCGTTCCCCTGACGTACTGCCAGGGAATACCAGAAATAAGCCTCCTTNGGATCNTGCTTNACTNCGATTCCTCTGTGGTATATTTGCCCGAGTTTAAACAATGCCGNTGGNAAGCCCTGCATGGCCGATTTTCGAATCCATTCAATGCTGGTCTTGGCATTTCTCGGGACGCCCTTGCCTTCACCCAAAATCTGCCCATAGNAGTATTGCGCGTTCGCATGTCCTTGATCCGCCGCCTTCCGTAACCAAGTCGACGCGCCTACCTCATCTCTTGGTCCACCAACACCTTCAAGCATCATTGCTGCCAGTTTTAGTTGTGCCCGCGGCAATCCCTGCTGAGCGGCCTTCAAAAACCAAGCTCGCGTCGCTTTCAGGTCTGGTTCTTTCCGATTGTCACGCAGAATCAAATCGCCAAAGACAAACTGAGCCATTGGGTTGCCCGCTTTAGCCGCTGCCGATATTAGTTCCAGTGCCGCATTGGAATCTATGTTCGAGCCTGTGCCGTAAAGCAGTACTAGCCCTAGCTTAAACTGTGCGTCCGCATTATTTGTTGCCGCCAGTTTACGCAAGCCCGGTACTGCTGATTCCATCAATTGGATACCTGAGAGCACGTCCTGTTCTACGCCCTGTCCCAGCATATACATCACCGCTAGTCGATGCATTGCCAGCGCGTGTTCCTGTTCTGCGGCCTTGCCAGCCCATTTAAGCGTGGCGTTGTGGTCGATGGGNGTGNCCTGGCCCCAGAAACTGACCTCAGCCAGCTGGTATTGTGCCTCCACGTCGCCGTCNGCAGCCTTTTTCTTTAGTGTCACAAAGTCCTCAGCCGTCAACGGCCANCAGAGGGCNCAGGCCATCAGGCACATCATCAAGATTCGTATGGGTTTCAAATCCTTCATTACGAGACGAGCCAGACAGTATGCCTTTTTTTTTCTGCAAGACAAGCCGCAATCATCAGTCCCGGTTGGCTGATGCGGTGGACATGTAGTTTGTAACGTGCACTAGTTTGCGCGCCAAAGCCAGACGCCGTTTGATTGCCTCTTCCATCGCNTTCTGGAAGAGNAGCTGTTCAATTTCCAGTCGTTTGACTTCCAGCGACACGCTGTATTTTGGAAGCTTGAGNTTAACAAACAGTAGAAACACGACTCTGCTGCCCGGTGGCACAAGGNTCTCCGCTTGGCCAGTATCCATCAAGTGCGCCTTGGTGAGCAAAAGGCTGCTGATTTCNGGTGCCGTCACTCCCCGGTTTTCCAGTGTCAATGGCAGGGACAGTTTGGGTGTTCTGGGTGCAATTCCCATGCGCCTCGGNTCTTTCGCGCCCGGAGCAAGATTCGCAGCCTCGGAGCCATCACCTTCGCGCCATAACCCNTGTGGNCCGTCCCCNGGGTTTCCNAGGCGTTTCACCAACTCCATGAAATCCGCTGTCGATTTTACAGATGCCGCCAGTTTGTCCAGATTAGCCTTTTGCTCCTCAAAGCCCGTCGCTGCACGCGGCACGCGGATCAGGTAAAGATCCACCACATCATGCTGTTCGTTTTCGTTGCGCCCATAGTTGGCCCGGTAATAGTCCATTATCTGCTTGGGGGATATCGTGATTGATTGGCTGATCTCGCGATTGACCTGCCGGAAAATCCAGTCGTCCAGTAGTTGCCGCCGCAGATCTTTCATTGTTTGTCCGCGGCTTAACTGTTGCTGTAATACTTCTGCCAAGCCATCTCCAGGCTTTGGAGCCTGGACGCCTCGCATCTTTTCCTTGATCTGTTGTGCCAATTGGAAATCTACCAATCCAGGCGGCTCGCGGTAATTTTCATCCAGTTTCACCTGCTCCACTAGCAGGTGCTTGTTCATGATTGATTTCAGTCGTGCAATGATCTGTTCCAGCAAAAGGCTTTTATTCCCATTNTGGGTGTTAAGTAATTCTTCCAGCCGTTGTACTTCATTCGTGTTGTTCTCCGCCTTCGCCGCCTTCAGCAGCTCCTGCGTGTTTTGTATCTGGCTATTAATTGCAATCCAGTTGCGCGTTACTATTTGGGGCATTCTGCTCAGCACATCCCCTTGTGTGATCACCTTGTCCCCNACGATCGCCATCACTTCATTGATCAACGACAAGTCTCCCTGTTTGCCCGGTGCCTGTCCCCAAGCCATTGATGCCGTCAATATCCCCGCGAAGCACGCTAACATTTTCACTTTCATCAGGCGCACTCTAGAAACCGCGCTCGCACCGGTCAAGTCGTGCTCATTCACAAAAAACTGCCAGTCCATCGTTCAGGGTTGAAAACCAGCCCCTAACAAAGAACCCTTGGCCATAGCCGATGCTTGAGACTGCCCTGCCCATTTTTGCCGCGTTGCCTATTCTTGTGGCGGCTGTATTGCTGGTCGGCTTGCGTTGGCCTGCCAGCCGCGCGATGCCTGTGGCCTATCTCGCCTGCATCTGGATTGCTTATGTAATCTGGAATGCTCCTGTCGCCCAAATCGCGGGCGGCTCGGCCAAGGGGCTGCTGATCACGGTGCAGCTTTTGTACATTATCTTTGGCGCCATTTTGCTTTTGAATACGCTGCGCGAGAGTGGCGCGCTTAAGACAATTCGCGATGCCTTTACGCGCATCACGCCGGATCGACGCATTCAGGTCATCATCATTGCGTGGTTGTTCGGCGCGTTCATTGAGGGCGCGGCGGGTTTTGGCACGCCGGCGGCGGTTTGTGTGCCGTTGCTGGTGGCACTGGGCTTTCCGGCATTGGCAGCAGTGGTTGCGGGCATGATGATCCAGAGCACGCCGGTCTCCTTTGGCGCGGTGGGCACGCCCATCCTCGTTGGCGTCGCCAACGGGCTGGACACCAAGGATCCTGAACTACTCCACGCCATTGGTGCCAAGGTCGCTCTGTTGCACGCCTGTTGTGGGCTGTTCATCCCACTGCTGGTCGTCGCCGTGATGACACGGTTCTTTGGCCAAAACAAAACCCTCGCCGAAGGCCTGCGTGTGTGGCCCTTCGCGCTGTTCGCCGCGCTGGCGATGACGGTTCCCTATTATATAGTGGCGGTCACGTTGGGGCCGGAGTTTCCCTCGCTTTTGGGTGCGCTCATCGGGTTGGCTATCGTCGTGCCTGCTGCCAAGGCCGGCTTCTTGCAGCCCAAGGATTCTTGGGACTTCCCACCCAAATCCGCCTGGGCCGCCGACTGGACCGGCTCCATCGAGATCAAGGAAACCGAAAGCAAGGCAAGCATCGGCCTCGTCCGCGCGTGGCTGCCTTACCTACTGATCGCCGCGCTGCTCGTCCTCACACGAATTCCTGAGATTGGCCTGAAGCAGAAACTCACCGCCGTCTTTTTCCAGTTCGAGAACCTCTTAGGCTCCGGGGTCGGATCCGGCAAAATCCTTCCGCTCTACCTGCCCGGCACAATCTTCCTCCTTGTCTCCGGCATTACCTTTTTTCTTCACCGCATGGAAGCCCCCGCCTACCGCCGCGCTTGGGCCGATTCCCTCCGCACAACCGCCAAGGCGTCCGTCGCGCTGCTCTTCACCGTGCCCATGGTACAGGTGTTCTTAAATTCCGGTACCGCCACCATGGATCCTATGCCCAAGGTTTTGGCCGGCGGCGTTGCCCAGACCGTTGGGGCGGCATGGCCGCTTTGCTCCACCTTCATCGGCGGCCTCGGCGCATTCGTAGCCGGCAGCAACACCATCAGCAACATGACCTTCGCCCAGTTCCAGTACAACGTCGCCGAGGCCATCAAGGTCAGTCCCCAGTGGGTTGTCGCCCTGCAGGCCGTGGGCGGCGCGGCTGGCAACATCATCTGCATCCACAACGTTGTCGCCGCCAGTGCGGTTGTCGGCCTCATCGGCCGCGAGGGCGCGGTCATCCGCAAAACTTTCTGGCCGTTTGTCTACTACGCCGGAATCGCCGGTTGCCTGGGTTATGCGATCGTCTGGCACTCAGCCAAGGGCTGGGTAAATTTGGGTTCGGTGCTGCTGGCGTTAGCGCTGGTTGGCATGGTGTGGTTTGCGAAACGAGAATTGTGCAATTCCTCCAGAAAGAATTATCGTAATTGAATCTGCGTGGAGTGATGTGTACTCTCGGGAGATGAATCGTAGGGATTTCTTCAAGATGGGGGGGCTGTCAATCGGCGCCATCTCCCCATTGGGGCTTTCCCTTCCCGATGTGTTGGCGAACGAGGCGGCGGGTGGTGGCAGAAAGCAGATCAACGTGATCTTTATGTTCCTGCAGGGCGGCGCAAGCCACATCGACATGTATGACATGAAGCCAAACGCGCCGGCTGAAATCCGAGGGAAATATAATCCTGCCCCCACAAATATTCCCGGCCTGCACTTGAGCGATCAACTGCCGAGGCTCTGCAAGTGCGCCGACAAATTTTCCCTGATCCGGTCGATGCATTCCTACACCTCCAAGCATGGTGAAGGCGATGTGGACATTATGTGCGGTAGTCCGCGTGACAAAAACCTGCAGGCGCCGGGTATTGGCGCGGTGCTCAGTATGCAACAGGCGCAGCAGGCACCTGTTCCACCCTTTGTGCATCTTGGCGACATGAAACACCCGGCACACAGTGCGCCGGGTTATGGCGGATATCTCGGGCGCGCTTACGATCCGTTCCTGATCAAGCAGGACCCAAATGCCGTGGACTTTTCCATCAAGACATTTGATGCGGCTGAAGACGTGAATCCCGATCGATTGGCCGGTCGAAAGAATCTTCTGCAATCGCTGGATCGCTATCAGGCAGACCGCGAAAAGCAGTTGGAATTTGCCCGTGTTCAGGACAAGTTCACCGAACAGGCACTCAGCCTGTCGACTTCGCGCAAGGCAAAAGAAGCATTCGACCTCTCAAAGGAACCAGCTAAGCTTCGAGACGCCTATGGACGCAACCGGGTCGGGCAGGGAATGCTCTTGGCGCGTCGCCTAGTGGAGGCCGGTGTGCGGTTCGTGACCATTCAGGGTTATGTGGACACAGGCATCTACGCCTGGGACCATCATTGGGGTATCTTTCCTCATCTAGACCAACAACTGCCGATCTATGACAACAGTTATTCCGCACTCCTGAACGATCTTGATGAGCGTGGCATGCTCGACACAACGCTTGTCATCACGGCGGGTGAATTTGGGAGGACTCCAAAGATCAACAAGAACAAGCGAGGCCCTGGTCGCGATCATTGGTCCAACTGTTTCAGCCTTACCATGGGTGGTGGTGGGGTAAAGACCGGTCGAGTGATTGGCGCGAGTGACAAGCATGGCGCCGTTCCCACCGATCGCCCCGTGTCCATTGCCGACTTTGCGGCCACCGTTTATCACGCACTGGGCCTTGATCCCAAAGCAGAATTCACCGCTCAAGGCCGCCAGATGGCAATGCTTCCCGAAGGCTCCGTTGTCAGGGAGTTGTTCTAGCTCGTTCGCACCCAGTCTAGGTACTTCTTGCTGCCCGCCGTGATGGGCAGCACGATGAATTCCGGCGTCACGTACGGATGCTTTTCTACCACCATCTTCTCCAGTCGCTTCAACCGCGTCTGGGTCGTCTTCATCACCAGCAGCAACTCCTTGTCGCGGCAAACCTTGCCTTGCCACCAGTAGTGCGACTCCACGCCCGGTACAATGTTCACACAAGCCGCCAGTTGCCCCTCCAGCACCAGCTTGGCCAACCGCCGCCCCACTGTGATGTTTGGCACCGTCACCATTACCAAGCGATGTCTCTCTGTTTTAACCATGAGAGAAATTTAAATGAGCACACCCCCAGGACCAAGCCCCAAGAAAAACCTTCAGCATCGACACGTGCGTTCAAAGGCTTACGCCGAGCCGAGGGGATTGTATTCAGGCAAATGGAAATTCCTTGATCAATGATGATTTGAAATTGAATCTTCCTCCCCGTGAATCAAATTAATCTTTCCAACCGGAACGCTGTGGTCACTGGCGGGGCGCGCGGCATTGGCTATGCCATCAGCCAGAGGCTGTTGCAGTCGGGCGCCAGTGTGTGCCTATGGGATGTGGACACCGAGGCGGCGGCTGAGGCCGTGCAGTCGCTGGCCGAGCATGGCGCCGTCATCACGCAGACGGTGGAGCTGACGGATGCGGATTCCGTTCAGGCCGCCACCGATGCCACGCTGGCCGAGCTGGGCGGCATTGACATCCTCTGCAACAACGCCGGCATTGCGGGCGGCAATTACAAGACGTGGGAGTATCCGGTGGACGAGTTTCGCCGCGTGATCGACGTGGACCTCAACGCGGTGTTTCTCTGTTGCCGTGCCGTGGTGCCGCACATGCGCGAGCGTGGCTGGGGACGCATCATAAACACCGCCTCGATCGCCGGCAAGGAGGGCAACCCCAACGCCAGCGCCTACAGCGCCGCCAAGGCCGGCGTGATCGGTCTCACCAAGAGCCTCGGCAAAGAGCTAGCGCAGGACGGTATCTGCGTGAACTGCTTTACACCCGCCGTGATCCAGACCGATATCCTCAAACAGATCACCCAGCAG
>PBPF01000074.1 GCA_002724615.1 Verrucomicrobiales bacterium
ATCGAGCACCTGCATTTCCGGCCCCGTGAAATACGCCGGACGATTCGTCTCTTTCACGCGGTACATGATGCCGCTGTTCCCCCGCGGCGACACCTTCCATTCACACTCGAACTCAAAGTCCGTGTAAACCCCTTCCGTCACCAAATCCCGCGGCCGGCCGCCTTGGCCGCGCGTAATTGTCTTCAACGTGCCGTTCTCCACCTTCCACGCATTTTCGGGGAACGCCTTCTGGCCGTAGCCGCGCAGGCCCTTCACTTTTTTGCCGTCGAAAAGCACGGTCCATTTTTCCTCCGCCGCCAACGGAAACGCCAGCAGGCCCAACAGGATGATATTGATTGCTTTCATTTTTATAAAGTCTACTGCATCTTCGGCAGCTTCATTTTTTCGCCCTGCAAAAGATAAAGACGAATAGCCTCGATTTGCTTTTTCGCATCGCCCTCCAGCACATCCACCAACACGCTGCGCGCGTCCTCATCAAAATAATCCGGCATGCGGCTCTGCGGATCCACGCGCAACGGGTCGAGCATCCAGCGCAGGAAAAAGTCCGGCTGGATGCGGCTGCCGACGCGAGAGAAATTCACGCCTTGCGCCTCGAAGACTTGCAACGGCGGCTTATCTTTCACGCCATGGCACGCCACGCACGAGAAGCCGCCATCCGCTCCGATCAACTTTCGTCCCATCTCGGCGATGGCGGCATTTATTGGTTTCGGCTTGGGGCTGACGGGTGACCGCCCGTGGTCCATCGACAGCCCTGCCGCCAACGCCTTCGCGCGGGCGGGAAAGGCGGGCATGCGATGTTCTAGCCATGGGCGCGGGCGTTGCTTCAGTTTGCCCGCGAACAGTTCCGCCATCCATTCGGGCTTCAGCTTGTCGCCGAGCACGTTGACAGACGGGAATCCTTCCAGCTCGCCGTGGCAGGCGTTGCAGTTGAGCGTGCGCATTTGCCGATGAGCAAACTCCAACGGCACATGGCGCTGCAACGACTTGCGGTCCGTCGCGCCAAATGCCCGCAGCGCGGAACGTTCGCTGGCGGTGAAGTCATAGCGCGGCACACGACTTTCGGCAGCAGGTTCGTCGGCGAGGCAGCCAGTCGTCCATTTGTCCGGCGCAAGCGCCTCGAGGTTCGGTGCCTTGAACTCATTTGCATCCTTCAAGCTGTGGCAATTGAGGCAGCCGGTTGTGGCGACCAGTTTTTTTCCGCGCGCCAAAATTGCCGGGCTCGGCGCTTCCGCGTTGCCCGGCTCGTGCTTCGGTGCCTGTGCGCGCAGCCAGCTGGCGAGGTTCCATGCCTCGGCAGGTGTAAGGTTAAACTTCGGCATGCGCGTCCACTCGAAATGCGCGTTGGGCACCCGCAGAAAATCGCGCAGTTGCCCCGGGGGAAACTTCGCGTTCAAATGCTCAAGGTTCAGCTTGTTCTTAGCCGGTTCCTTCGTGCCGGGCAAATTGTGGCAACCGGAGCAATTGAGCTGACGCACCAATTCCTCACCCGCCTTCAAATCCGGCTCAGGGACCTCATTCTTCGGTGCGGCTGGATTGGCTTTCAACGTGCCGAGATAAGCTGCGATGGCCACAGCGTCCTCACTGGCAGTCTCGCCGTGCAACAGTCGCGGCATGCGGGCACTCGCACGATATGCTTTGGGGTTCAGAATCCAATCGGCTAACCAGTCGACGTGACGTCGATCGCCAATGTTTGCGAAGCCCGGGCCGCTCATCGCCAACTCGGGCACGCCCGCCGCCGGGCCGGCGTGGCAGCGAATGCAGCGCGATTCCAGAAACAACTCCCGTCCCGCTCGATGTAGATTCGCCTGCCCCAGCGCCGGCGTGGTCTCGTGTGTCAACTGTCCCGCACGAATAGGCTCGTGCGGCATCGGCTTGTCCGGGCGCTCACTCCACAGCAGACGCAGCTGCGCTGCCGCACGGTTCGGGCTGGTGTAGGTCACCTTGATGGTGTTGGCGCCTTTATTTAAACGAACAGTTTTCGTCGTGGCAGGTTTGCCCAATCCACCCAGCCCGGGCAAATCCAGCAGCACGGCATTGTTCACCTCCAGCTTCACGCCACCGCGACCTGTGGCTTGGAACGAATAATCGCCGCGAAGGTCAATCTTCACCGAGCCTTCCCACGTGGCCGTGAATTTGCCAGGCGGCAGAAAAGGCGTGGCCGACTGGCCTTCCGGCACGAAAAGCGCGATGCGATCCGCCACACGCGAATCCACTGCGCCGCCCGCCGCGAATGTAAGCCGCAATCCCTCTGGCGCTTCCTGCGCTATGGCGAGCGCGGCGGTGAAAATGAAAATGGCAATCAGTTTGCGCATGCAGCGGAAGCGGCTTTGTAGCGCAGAATGGCGCCAATGTCGAGAATGGGCGATGAAGCCCCTGCCTGCAGATTATTTCACCGCATGGATTGTGTGCATCACTTCGCTGTTGATCTTAGTGCCGTCGGCGGCTGTGATGTTGAAGCGAATGTGTTGCTGATGGCAGGGACGAAGGTCTTCGATGGTCAGTGTAACCGTCCGTTTGTCAGCCGAAAGCTTGGCAGCAGTTACATTGACCTCTTCGTTGCCGCGGGCGTTAGGATCACTGACCTTAAAGGTCGGCGAGCCGTAGGCACTGGTGCGGCGATAGTTCCAGCGACGGATGGCGTAGTTTTCCGGGTCGGCAGCGGACGCGGCATCGAGCGGCTGGGTGAAGGTGAGGTGCAGTCCGGCCTTGTCGACGCGCAATCCGCTGGGCATGTGGACGGGTTTGCCGGTGTAGCGCACGCGGTCGAGACCGGTGATGCGGGCGGCGTTGGATTGCCAGCCCTTGAGACCAGCGACGTAGAGGTGGCCGTCGTGCGGGCTGAAGCGCGGGCGCATGGCGCTGCTGGTGAAGCGCACGGGGAAGCGCACGACACCGCCCTGCATTTGGCCGTCTACCTCCTGTTTCAAAACGAGGTACAGCGAGGAGCGGCCGTAGCTGGTGTGGAGCAGTTCGCCGGCGAAGGGGCCCCATGACTTGCTGGTGACCCACGTCTGGCCACCGCCGGAATTGTCCCAGCCTTTGTCCAGCCAGCAGAGCGGTTGATTAAATTTCGGCAGCGGCTTTTTGTGCGCCAGATTTTCCACGCCGTAAAAGCCGCCGGGCTTGATCCAGTTGATCGGGCAGCGCGGAATCCACGTGCCCTCGTTGTCGCCGCTGGTGAATTCGCCGTTCGGCCCGACTCCCATGCCGTTGGGCGCGCGGAAGCCGGTGGCCACCACGGTGAGCTGCTTGCCGTACTTGTCGATCTTCATCAACGTGCCGGCGTGGGCGGACACATTGCCGTTGCCGCCGCCGCCGCCGAAGCCGCGACCGCCGCCGCGCACGGGCCCGGCCTTGATGGTGTAAAAGTTGCCGGCCTTGTCCGTGTGCAAATCAAACACGAACTCGTGGAAACCCTGCGAACTAGTGATTTGATTGTTGAAACTCTCGTAATGATCGGCGGCGCCGTCGTTGTTGAAGTCGTGATAACGCGTCATCTCATCACGGCCGGAAGTGTAAATGACGTCGTCGACAATCTTCAGCCCAAGCGTTTCAAACCCACCGCTGGCAAAGCGCGTCCACTTGAGGTCCTTCAGGTTTTCGGTTTTCAGGCCCTCAACGATCCAAACGTCGCCATCCCATGTGGAGAGTGCGGCACGATTGCCATCACTGAAAAAATCCAGTCCACCAAAGCGCACGCGGCGGTTCCACGGATTGCGCTCCGGTGCAGTTAGCACATCCGTCACATACGCGCCATCAGGCGTCTTGCTGGCATTCATCACNCCCTGCGTCACNACCGGCTNGGGCCAACGNTTNTTGCCAGATTGTTTAAACTCGGCGTCATGGGGAGCGTAAGCCGCTCCAATGACCTTTGGGTCGGTGGGGTCTTGGCCACGCCAAATACGAACTTGGAAGGTATCAGCGGGAGCATCCTTGGGCAGGTGAAGAACCAAGCGTTTCTTGTCCTGCAATTCAAGACGACAGCCCTTGGACGTGCTCACCAGTGTGACCATGGTGGTTTGCTTGCCGTCGGAGAGCAGAGCGGAGCGAGGGCCAATGGAGGGTTTTTGGATATTGGCGACCTCGCAAATAAGGAGAGACAGGTCTGCANTAAGGGCGTCGTGCTTAATGGCACGAACGAAAACTGTCTCGCCGTCCTTTTCAATAGTGCCAGGCTGTTCGTGAAAGTTTATGCCTCGGACGGTGTAGTGAAGGACGACTTTGTCGTCGGCAACGAAACAGCCTTGCCATTGAGCATGGTCCTTCGGTATGGGGCCAAACGGTTCAGAGCGAGGGTCGNCGAAGGAGCCNTTGGCNTCGGCCCAACCGGGGATGGCNGAGGCACCGAATTTCTGGTCGCCANCGACACGCGGGCTNGCGCCGTGGTTGCCNCGNAAGCTNACGCCTTCGTCGGTNATGTAATTNCCNGTCCANCCGGCNGACCAGCGAAGCAAATCGGTATCAAAACACATGAACGCCTCGCGCCCGACGATGATGGCCATGCCNTTGTTGGCGACGTTGTTTTTNGGGAACGAAGCGCGGATGGCCGCCTTGGTGTATGGAAAGTCGGCTTGGAGCAGGCGGGAAAGTTTCTGTTGCCAAGCGGGCNNGTCTTGCGCAAGAGCCGGGGTAGCNAGGAGGGTGATGGCTAATAGAAGTCGTGGCGTGTACATCATGGCTTCGGACGTTTTGAAGGGGATTCCATTCAATGACAAGTCCGCCGGTTTGACTTTTGCCATCAGCGACTCTAGCCTCCGCTGTTCCCCGCGGAGGGATGATGCCATGAATGTTGATTTAACCGAATTAAACCCGTGCAAGCAACAACTGCGCGTGAAGCTGGANGCTGAAGAGGTAGACCAGATATTTGACCGCGTGACCGCGCAGTTGCGGAAAAAGGTAAACCTGCCGGGATTCCGCAAAGGCAAGGCACCGAAGGAACGNGTGGCATCGGAATTCAAGGATCAGATTGCGGCAGAGGTAAAACAGCAACTGGTTGGAGACAGTTGCCAAAAGGCGCTCGAGGAGAAGGAATTGAAACCGGTGTCGTACCCGGATTATGANGTGCCGCCGATTAAGCAGGGAGAGCCGCTGGAATACGTAGCCACTGTGGAGACAGCGCCAAAATTTGAGTTGCCCGAGTACAAGGGNCTGGANGGGCAACGTGAACGGGTNNAAGTGACGGACGCGGACGTANAAAATGCGATCAACACGCTTCGGGACCAGCGAGGCCAGTACGAAACGGTTGAGCGCGAAGTGCAAGACGGCGATTACGTGGTGGTAAACTACAAGGGAGAATCGGAAGGCAAGGCGTTGACGGAGTATGCACCGACCGCGCGTGGCTTAACCGAGCAGAACAAGTACTGGCTGCATGTGCATGCGGACGCGGAGCATGACCACTTCATCCCCGGTTTTACAGCGCAACTGGTGGGCGCAAAGGCAGGGGAATCGAAGGATGTGAAGGTGACGTTTCCTGATGATTTTGTATCCAAGGAACTGGCAGGACGTGATGGGCAGTACGCTGTGGAGGTCGTGGAGGTGAAGGAGAAAAAACTGCCGGAACTGGACGAAGAGTTTGCCAAAAGTTGGAACGCAGAGAGTATAGACAAGCTCCGTGAAGGCGTGCGCAATGACTTGGAAACGGATCGCCGGATGAAGTCCGAAAACGACCTGCGGGCACAACTACTTGAGGCATTGATTGACAAGTGCGACCTGAAGGATTTGCCGGAGTCGGTGGTGGGCGCGGAGTCGCGGAGTGTTTTTCAGGATATCGTGCGACAGAATCAACAGCGCGGTGTGAGCAAGGATGAGATCGATCGCAACAAAGAACAGATTTACGCCACCGCCAACATGGCCGCNCAGGATCGCATCAAGGCGGCCTANATNGTGCANGCTGTGTCCAAGGCGGAAAACATTGAGGTGGGCCAAGATGAGGTGATGCAGCAGGTCGCACGACTGGCGCAGCAGAACAACATGGAGGTTCAGGAGTTTTTCGATCGATTGCAGCAGAACAACGGCGTATCCGAAATTGTAAACGCCATCCTGCACGAAAAGGTGGTGAGCTTTCTGGTGGAGAACGCGAAGGTTCAGGAGGTGGATCCCAAGCNGCCCGAGGAGGACGATCATTCGCACTCCCANTCACACGGCTAAGCCGTCAATAACCTGTTAAGAACTTCCATATTTTCGGTTTGCCTGAATGGGCTGCCGAGCTATTTTTCTGCGGTCTGAGATGTCTCCGGATGTCACAGACCACGCCTTCGCCATCAGGCGTTAACCCAATCGGAAAGCCCGCAAGGGAGTGCCGGGAGGGATTGGCAGCCGCCCAATAGACATGGTTCACCCCTTGGCTTGCGGGCGGTTTTTTTGTCCGTTCACGACGATTCATTAAATTAATTGTTAGTAACCCGAGTCCATCCGTGGTACTGCTTCGCTCGGCGGAGGGCTTGGGACGTTTTTTTGATATCAAACTTTTTAAGTGGCGGAAATAACACCAACTAATTTCAGGGCAACCCTGAGGGATCTCCAGCCGGTAACGAAGCCCAGTACACGTGCGGCCAATCCAAACCGGGCGACGTTGTCCAAATTAGCCCCGCGCGACAGGCTGGATATCAGTCGCCGCGCACAGAATTCGCCAGCGGCAAAGATCGAAGCCCCTAAATCGCGCGCAGCTGCGGCCTACGCTAAGAACGGGCCGGTGAGGTACATCCATAACCGCAACCTCACGAACATCAACAGCCAGGACCAGATCGGGCTGAAGACCAAGGACGTCGTCAAGCGCGCCGAGTCGCCGCTGGACCGGTCGTCGCGCCCGGCCCGCGCCAAGATGGGCAGCTTTGGCCCCGTGCGCGGCATTTACAACCGCAGCCTTAAAAACGTCCATAGCCAAGACCAAATCGGGCTGGAGACGAAGGACATCGTTAAGCGCACCGAGTCGCCGTTGGAACGCACATCGCGACCCACGCGCGCCAAGACCGGAAGCTTCGGCCCCGTGCGCCACTTGCACAACCGGGATTTAAAAAGCGTCACCGACGACAGCCAGAAGGGCATCAAGGCTCGCGACATCCCCGCAGAGGCGCGCAAGGGTTCCTCCAGTTCCAAGATCGGCTGATCACTTCACCAACCGTTTGTGCATCAAGTGTAGAGCCAGCCAGCCGGTCAGGGCCGTGGCTACGAGCAAGTAAAGGATATGCACAATCAAATGGGGTGGGGGCAGGTTTAAACAAGCACCGCGGATGAGGGCGCAGGTGTGGGTGAGGGGGAGCGCCATGGCCAGCGAGTGGGTCCAGCCGGGGAGTTGCTCCAGCGGGAAGAAGGTGCCGCTGAAGAGGAACATGGGGAAGATGAAGAGGAAGATGGGGAGGTTGAAGGCCTCGATCTTGGGGGAGAGGGCGGTGACAATGAGCCCGATGGAGGCGAACATCAGCCCGCCCAACGCCGCCAGCGGCAGCACCCAAAGGGCCGTCGGCCATGCAAGCAGACCGAAGGCGGAGAGCATGCCCATCATCAGCGTGCCTGCGCCGAAGGCTTTGGTGGCACCCCAGAGAAGTTCTCCGGCGATGACGTCTTCCACAAGCAACGGCGTGGCGATCATGGCGTCGAAAGTGCGCTGGTAGTACATGCGCACGAAGGAGGAGTAGGTGGTCTCGAAGAACGACCAAAACATCACCGCCACGGCCACTACGCCGGGCGCGACGAATTGCAGGTAGCTCATCTCCTGTCCTTGGAAGGCGAAGTCACCCACCAGCCCGCCGATGCCGAACCCGAAGGCGAGCACGTAAAACACCGGCTCGAGCAGCGGCGGCAGGAAGTTGGTGTACCACGTGGTAAGCAACACCTCGGCGTTACGGCGCCACACGTGCAAAGCGCGCTGGGAGATATTGCAGAGCTGGGCTTGGTGGGTGGCGTCCATGTCAGTCCTTCAACGCTCGACCGGTGCGCCGCAAAAAAACATCCTCAAGTGTGGCGTGGCGCACCTGTCGATCCTGCGA
>PBPF01000075.1 GCA_002724615.1 Verrucomicrobiales bacterium
TCGCGCGGCGCCATGACTTCGCGGGATTTTACGACGCGGAAATGGAGTTTCGTGGGCAGCTGAAATATCCGCCGTACACGCGCGCGGCAATGCTGACGCTCCGCGGGCGCAACGAGGAAAAAGTAGTGTTCTCCGCGGAACATCTGAAGAAAGCCATCGAGCCGATGGCGCGCGCGATTTCGGACTTGGTGCTCGCGGGCCCGGCACCGGCGCCGTTGCTGCGAGCGGAAGCGTTTTACCGTTATCAAATCATGCTGCGCACCGGCCAGATGTCGGCGCTAAGCCGCAGACTGGCGGAAGTGACGGCGGGCCTGTCGCTACCTGAAGAAGTGACGCTAACAGTGGACATCGACCCGATGAACTTGATGTGATGGGAGACAAGTCCCCAAGCGTGCTGCTCCTGATTCCAGCCTACAACGAGGAGGAACGCATCGGGCCCGTGTTACGGGAATACGCCGAGTACTTTCGGGCGGAGTACAACGGTGAGTTCCGGGTGGTGGTGGTGCTGAACGGTTGCCGCGACAACACGCTGGGGGTGGTGGAGGAAGTGGGCAAGGAGTTTGCGGAAGTGGAAGCGCTGAATTTTCCGGAACCCATCGGCAAAGGCGGGGCGTTGATCGACGGGTTTAAAAAAGCGGCGGAAGCGGGCGCGGTGTTGACGGGGTACGTGGACGCGGATGGAGCCACGCCGCCATCTGCTTTCCACGAACTGGTGAAGCGCTGCGCGGCAGGCGAGGCAGACTGCGTCATTGGCAGCCGCTGGCTGCCGGGCGCCGTGCTGCACCAATCGCAGACCAAACTGCGCCGACTGTTTAGCCGCGGGTTCCACATAATTGTTGGAGCGCTCTTCTGGATGGGCATCCGGGACACGCAGTGCCCTGCCAAAGTAGTGCGGCGTGAGGCGTTGGAAGAAATCCTCGAGACGCTGCGCATCGCGGATCTGGCGTTCGACGTCAACCTGCTCTTCTCACTGAAACGCGCAGGGCACTCGGTAAAAGAAGTGCCCATCGAGTGGACCGACAAGCTGGGCTCCAAAGTAACGGCAAACCTGTGGCGAACGTCACTGGTAATGTTCCTCTCGGTGGTAAGACTACGTCTCGTGCACTCGCCTTTTTACAACTGGCTTCGGCCGTTGCGCCCGCTGGAGACCTGGTTGTACCTGAAGCTCCATGCACCACCGCCGCGCACCCGCAAGGACTAAGTTCACACCGCCCCGAAGATTTTCTCTTGACGAATTCATTGTGGATTTTTCCGCAGACAACATTTTTTTCAAAAAACGGTTTGACGAGATTGCGGTGACTGGTAGAGATACTCTTTCCTATTCGCTGGGTTTACAACGATGCCAAGAGTGTCTCGAAAAAAGAAACGTGCCGCACCTAAGTCAGGTGCAGCGGAGAAGTATGACGCACATAATGCCGCGCTGGATGACGCGTATGGCATGCTGGCAAGTCTGCGGCGCGAGATGGCGGGAACAAAGTCGGAGGTGGACGAGCGGCGTGAGGTGCTGGAAATGTTTGGCAAATGCCCAGACCCACAGCGGGCGTGGTTGTTGCTCGAGGATTACTTCAACAAACTAAAACTCTCTCGAAAAGATTTCCCGGGGGACGAATGGTGGACGGAATTNGAGAAGCTGAAGGGCAAAGCTCGACTCGAGCAATTGTCAGTGGTTTTCCTGCGCACGGGTCGCTCGCTCCCTGCGGAACTGGACGAGTATTCAGACCGCGGACGCTTTGCGGAGATTGAGAAACAGGAAAAGGAGCGCAAGGTATTAAGCGAACTGGAGCACTGGATGTTCCCACCAGCGCCAAACCACCTNGACTCGCCACGCGCAAGCATCAGCGCAGTCTGTCAACCCAAGGCAGACAAGGAGGAANCTGGGCTGCAAAACTTNCTGCTGCATTTCATCGTCAAGCGACCACGCGCGGGCGAGCGGAAGAAGTCGTTGGAAAACATCGCGGACTTGATCACGCGGGCGGCGCACGAGCAGGAGTTGTTCCCGACGGACGACTGGGAATTTATTGAGTGGGTGAACGAGCAGTATGCAGAAGAGCCGGGCAATACGACGAGCCTACGNCTGGAAGGACAGGAGCTTTTGACATGGCTGGTGCGTTGGGGCGACAGCGACCGCATGCGATCCGCAGAGGACCGGGCACCATACAAGTTCAATGGGCAAATTGCAGAACTGGCGCCGGATCTCCAGAATGGCAAAAGTGACTTGGCTTTCACTCACCGACTGCGCCTGCCGGACGGCTCGCTGCATTCGCTTCAGGACGCAGTATTCTTCGCGGGCAAGCCAACACTAGTGTTGGTGGCAGACACGTTTTACTTCCTGCGCAACAGCCCCCCGTCTTCATTGCTGGGGCGCTGGGTGAAGAAGCCTGTTGCGCCAGTACGCAAACTCAGCCATCGGTTCATCACGCAACTGCGCAAGTCGAGCGCGAATGGCGAGGTGGACTGGGATCAGCTTTGTGTTTCGCATAAGGCGCGACCGCGGTTTGTGTTTGAGATGAACGGCGACCGGGTGGAGCTGCGACTGCAATGCAAAAGCGAGGTGAATGGGAGTTTATGGGAATGGACTGGTCACGAGTGGACACAGAAAACCAAGGGCCGCGGTGGCCGCGCGAAAGGCAAGCCGCAGATTCTTGATGACGCGCGCCTTCAGCCTGCCACCGAGTGGTTGCGGCGATTGGATTGGTTCACTCCAGAACCGGGGCTTTGGATCGGCGACGCAAGTGAGAATTTCCTGAACGTGCTGGCGGAGGTCTGGCCGAATCGCCCACAGGAAGCAGAATTCCTTGGCAACCAAGGTTTCCAGAGGTTGTTCCTACAGCCCAAGCGTTTGAAGCCGAAGCTGGTGGTCAAGGGCAGCGGGATCGACTGGCTTTCCGTTTCCGCGGAATGGGAGGAAGAAGGACTGAAGTTGACGCACGCTGACATCCAGTCACTGGCGGAGGCGACAAGTCGGTTCCACAAGCTGCCGGACGGCGGCTGGGTGGAATTGGATGTAAAAGCGACGCAGAAGGCGCAGGAGACAATGGCCGACTTGGGCATTAACGGCCTGCAGTCAGATGACCAGCGGGTGAGCTTGGAGCAGGCGGTGCATCTGGATGAGGAATCGTTGGAGAGCTTTGGCAAGTCGGCCAAGGCAAAGAAACTTCGCGAACGCATCAAGAATTTCTCTGGCATCCCGAGGACCAAGCTTCCCAACCAGATCGATGCAGATTTGCGACCATACCAGAAAGAAGGCTACCATTTCCTCTGCCATCTGCAAACGCTTGGACTGGGTGGCATCTTGGCCGACGACATGGGACTGGGTAAGACGCTGCAGACCCTCACGTGGCTGGCGGGCCTGAAGCAGTCGGCACGCCGCAAGATCAAGCCGTCGTTAGTAATTTGTCCGGCGTCAGTGATGCACAACTGGCGTCGTGAGGCAGCGAAATTCACGCCCCACATGAAAGTTTTGGTGCTGGAAAGCGGCACGGCACGGCACGGTCTACGCAAAAAGATTCCGCAATATGACATCGTGGTGACCAACTACGCGCTTTTGCGCCGCGACTTGGAGGAGCTGCAGAAATTTGATTTCCGCGCGGTGATTCTAGATGAGGCGCAGTTCATCAAGAATCCCGGTGCACAGGTGACCCAGAGCGTGAAGCAGATGGATAGCGAATATCGTCTGGCGCTTACGGGCACACCGCTGGAAAACCGAATGCTCGACCTGTGGAGTATCGTGGATTTTGTGCAGCCCAACTATCTAGGCAGTGCGAAAAAATTCCACGAGATTTACGACCCACCGGGCGAAAGCGACGAAGCGATCGCCAACCGCGCCATCGCGCGCCGGCGACTGGGTGCCCGACTGCGGCCACTCCTGCTGCGGCGGTTGAAATCCCAAGTGGCCAAGGATTTGCCAGAGCGCATCGAGCAGCGGCATGACTGCGACCTCGACGGGGATCAACGCAAACTTTATCTCGCCGAGCTGCGCCGCAGCCGCGATCAGGTGATGAAGACCATCGCCAAACAAGGTGTCGCCAAAAGTCGCATGCAGGTGCTGGCCGCTCTCACACGTCTAAGACAGATTTGCTGTCACCCATCTCTAGTCGGCAACGATTCTGTTTCTGGCAAGACCGAGGCATTGTTCGACCTACTTGAACCGCTCATTCAGCAAGGCGAAAAGGTGCTCGTGTTCAGCCAATTTGTGCAAATGCTGAAGATTCTGGAAAAGGACTGCGGCACACGCGAAATCCCCACGCACATGCTCACCGGCGAGACAAAGGACAGGCAAGAGGTGGTGAACGCATTTCAGGAGACCGAAGATGCCTGCGTGTTTCTACTCAGTCTGCGGGCGGCCGGCACAGGCCTGAATCTTACCAATGCCAGCTACGTGGTTCTTTACGACCCATGGTGGAATCCCGCCGTGGAGGCGCAGGCGATCGATCGCACCCACCGCATCGGCCAAACGCGCACGGTGAACGCCTACAAGCTAATCGCGCCCGGCACGGTTGAAGAAAAAATTTGGAACTTGCAACAAGCCAAGAGCAAGACCATCAAGGATGTGCTCGGCGAGGAAGGCTTCTCCAAGAGTCTCGACGCGAAGGACTTGGAATTCCTGTTCGCCGAGGATTGAGGGGGCGTTTACAAAAACTCCCAACTTCCACTTTGACACGTCAGCGTCCGCGATGCAGGATGGGTGTGCAACCATTTCCAGCGGCGCGCCCCGCGACACCCGGCGCGTGGTTGGCGTTGCCCGACAAAACCCAATCCTGAACGGAGAACGAAATGAGCGAAGAAACCACACACAAGTCCCTCGGAGACCGCACCAAGGAAGCGTGGGAACACGGCAAGGAAGCCGCGCACCAGGCCAAGGTCAAGACCGAGCAGGCCATCCATGAGCACCCCTTCGAGTCCGTCGGCATGGCGTTTGCCGTGGGCGTGCTGGTGGGCGTGCTGATCGGCCGCCGCTAGACATGGCCGAGACCGGTCCAGCCACCGGCGGCCTCTTTGCGACCGTCCGGCAGGTGCTCGCGTCGGCCTTGAAAACCGTCAAGGTCCGCATCGAGCTGATGTCGGCCGAGTTCCAGCAGGAAAAGGCCCGGCTGGTCCAGCTGGTCATCCTCGGCGTGGTCGCCGGCGTGGTCGCCGTGCTAGCCTTGGCCGGGATCACCGCCTGCATCATCCTCTCGCTTGAGGAAGGCAGCCGCTTCACCGCGCTCAAGGTGTTCACCGGCCTGTACCTCGTGCTGGCCGTGGTGCTCGGCCTCGTCATCCGCGCGCGCGTCAAGCAGAAGCCCTTTGCGCGCACCATTGGCGAGTTCGAGAAGGACCGCAAAAAAATCGGCCTCGGCGGATGAACGAAACCGAGGCCCGAATTGAGCGGCTCGTCGCCCTCAGCGACAATCACCGCGATGAACTAGGACAGCATCTGGCCACGCTGGAGCAACAGGCACAGTGGGTAGACCGTGGCTACAATTTCTATCGCGAGTGGAGCCCCGTCCTCACTTCCGCATCGTCCCTCGCCGCCCTGTTTCTGGCTCGCCGACGCAAAGGCGCCGGATCATTCATGGCCACTGCCGCAACAGCTGTCCAGTCCGGTATGAAACTCTGGAACCTCTGGCGCAACTGGCGTGGGGGAAAATAAAATGGCTGTCCGGCAGGGATTCGAACCCCAACTGGATGGACCAAAACCATCTGTGCTACCATTACACCACCGGACAGCAGCGGCGGAACGTTAACGCCACACACCCCGCCCTCCAAGTAAATTTGCGCCTGTGCCACCGGCGGAACATTTGAAGAATATCCTGCAAGGCTCCAGCCCCGTGCTCGCCCTTGCCCCAATGCAGGACGTCACCAACCTCGCCTTCCTGGGACTCATGGCCCGGTATGGGGGCGCAGACGTTTATGTGACCGAATACTTCCGCGTCCATGCCGAGTCGCACCTTGAGAAGCCTATCCTGCGATCCATCACTGAGAATCCTACCAGACAACCGCTGCTCGCACAGATGATCGGCAACGATATTCCTGCCCTTGTCCGCACTGCGCGCGAACTGATGCAGCACCCTGTCGCCGCCATCGACCTTAATCTTGGCTGCCCCGCACCCGTCGTCTACCGCAAATGCGCTGGCGGCGGTCTGTTGCGAGAACCCGCACGGGTGGACGCCATCCTTGGCGCCCTGCGAGATGCCGTCACCATCCCATTCACCGTCAAGACCCGCATTGGTTTTGATGACCCCGATGTATTCGAGGAACTCCTCCCACTCTTTGCCAAGCATCGCATTGACCTCCTGACCGTCCATGGCCGCACAGTCACTGAAGGCTACCGCAGTGGTGTCCACTACGATCACATCCGGTACGCCGTCGAGGCCTTGCCTTGCCCTGTCCTCGCCAACGGCAACGTCTACTCCGCCGCCAAGGCAACTACAGTTTTAAATGACACCCGCGCCGCCGGGCTAATGATCGGCCGCGGCGCTATCCGCAATCCGTGGCTGTTCCGGCAAACCCGCGAACATCTCGCCGGCACAACGCCTTTTCTGCCCTCTGGCCAAGATGTGCTAGATTACATCCGCGCCCTGCACGAAGCCGTCGCCCACCCCGCATTTTCCGAGAAATCGCACATCACGCGCATGAAAAAGTTCATGAATTACATCGGCATCGGCATCGAGCCAACAGGAGATTTCCTTCACCGTATCCGTCGCGCCAATACGGAGGCGGAATTCTTCACCATATGCCGCGACCACTTGGATCATGACCGCCCCATGCCGCTAGAGCCTTTCGATCTAGAGTTGCAGCCCCGCGACATTCTAGCCGGGGAACACCGCTGATCACGCCGCCGCCATCGCCATTTCAGCCGCCAGCTCACGCAGGCGGGCTTCCACGCCGTCAATCAACTCATCAGGCGTCGATGTGCCCGCCGTCAGCCCCACAGTTGTCGCGCCAGCAAGCCACTCGCCGCACACCTCAGCAGCAGACTGCACATGGTATACATGGTCGCAAAACCGCCCACACGTCTGCGCCAATTCACGTGTATTGTTGCTGTTCGCGCCGCCCACCACGATCACCACATCCGATCGCTGCGCCAGCGCCACAGCCGCTGTTTGCCGTTGCTTGGTGGGTTTGCAGACAGTGTCGATGAATTGCACGCGTGACTCTGGAAAAAACTCACGTAGCAACGCCACCAACCGTCGGACGCGGTCCACCGGCTGTGTCGTCTGCGCCACCACACCAAACGCGGCTCTCGGTTGCAGCGCCATGATGCCTGCCTCATCGGGAACAACGTCAACCTCCGTCAAGTCCTCCGTCAGGCCGCGAACCTCCACATGGCCCGGCCGACCGATCACAACCGGATGGTAACCTGCCTCGACCAGCCGCAGCAAAGAACGGTGCGCAAAGTGAACCAGCGGGCAAGTCGCCTCTGTCAGGCGCAGACCCGCTGCGCGCGCTGCCCCAATGGCGCGCTCCGAGGCTCCGTGCGCGGTAATCATCGCCGTATCTGTCTGTACATCGCCTGCGTTTCTCTCAAAGCGCACTCCTCGGGCACGCAAATCGTCCAACACCGTCTCATTGTGCACCAACTCGCCCAGTACCGTCAGCGGACCTGCCGCCGCTTCGTGTCGAGCCATGGCAATGGCATCACGTACGCCAAAACACATTCCCAAGTATTCTGCCCGAATTATTTTCATGCTATCCTCCTTTTCCCGCTTGGCGAGTGTTGCTCCAACTCTGTGTTGCAAAGTGTCTGTCATGCCGCCACCACCTTGCGTTTGCGCCGGGGCTTGGCCGGCTTCTTGGCCTCTTTCACAATCGCCTCCAGCAGGCCAACATATTCACCAAAGGCCTTTCGTCCTGCCGCCGTCAGCCCGCAGGTGGTCAAGGGCCGATTGTTGCTGTAGGTCTTGGACACAACCACGTACCCCGCTTGTTTGAGAGTGCGAATGTGCGTGGTTAGGTTGCCGTCAGTCATGTCCAACGCATTACGCAGATCCGTGAAAGACAGTTCACCGCCGCCCGCCAACATCGACATGATGGCCATCCTTCCCTTCTCGTGGATCACCTTGTCAAGCCGCTGGAATGATTTCGCATTCACGCCTCGTCCATTTCCTCAAGCGTTTCCTCATCCAGCACCTCTCCCGTTTCCTCAACTGAATTCTCCTCTGTAAAATATAGGTAAACCCCGTAGGCCAAGTGACCGCAGCCAAAACAAATGCCCATCAGTAGGTGGGCATAACGGTCGGGCGCAGCAGTGAGCCGTTCCAGAATTGCAGGTGAATTAACCGCGAAAAACAGGCCCAATCCTGCCAATAGGAAACACCAGCCGAAGAGCTTGAGCCCGCGCTCCATAAAAAAGCCAGCCGCATGCAGCGCGCCACCATAGCAGATCAGCCAGAGGGCAATAAGCCGAACGGCACCATTGCGTGAATTGCTGGCGAAGACTGGGTTGTCAGCGTCCAACGGCCAAAGAGCATGGACGAGGCCGAGGCCCAGGCCGGCCAGCAGCATGGGAAGAATAGACTGGGCCACGCGTCGGGTTGGCGGCGACCAGAAGGGCTCAGGATCCCCCAGTGCCTGTCGTCTGGCCAAGAGCAGCGCCCCAAGCATGGCCACGCCACCGACGCAAAGCCAGAAGAGCGCCACAGCCTCGGGTGCGCGCACCGCCCTGCCGCCATTTAGCAGGCCTAACTCAGCAACAACAGCGGATATCACGCCGATGCAGCCTAGGTAAATCATGATGGGTGCCAGTGTCCGCCGGTAAAGCGCAGTACGCTCCATCAGAGTGCGGATGGTGTTCAGGTTCTCCTCGGCCCAGTTCGGACTCACGACAGTTACTTTGTGGTACAAAGTATAAAACGTCAAGTGGATAGTTTTTAACAAACTGGAGATATTCGGTGAACAAGGCCGAGGGTCAGAGCATCTCGGCGGCGACCTTCATGAGCATCTCTTCAATGGTGGTCTCACCAGCGGTAACCCGGCGCAGGCCCCCATCCCAGAGAGTCTGCATACCGTTATCCATGGCGGCCTGCTGAATTTCGCGGGTGGGGCGCTTGTTCATGACCGTCTCACGCACAGCTTCGTCCACACTCATCAGCTCGGTCACCGCGCCGCGACCATCAAAGCCGGTTTGCCCACAGTGATCGCAGCCCCAGCCGCACTTGAAAGTATGAGCGGCCAGAGACTCATCGACAAACTCGTCTGACTCGTGGGTACGAAGATGATGCAGTGCGTAGTCCTCAGGGGTGTAAGCGTTAGTGCAATACTGACAGTTGAGGCGCACGAGGCGGACACCCATGATGCCAATTATGCTTGAGGCAAGCAGGAAGGGCTCNATGTCCATNTTGATTAGNCGAGCAAAGACGCCGGCGGTNGTGCCGCTGTGNATGGTGCTGATAACCAAGTGACCGGTCATCCCAGCGGTNACGGCAATGGTNGCCGTTTCGACATCGCGAATCTCACCAATCATGATCACCTCTGGATCCTGTCGCATGAGAGAACGCAGCGCGGCCACATAGGTGTAGTCCTGTGCGATGTTTAGCTGGGATTGGTTGACCCACATGAGGTTCTGCTCAACGGGATCCTCGACGGAAGCGATGGCGACGGCGTTTTGGTGTTTCTCAAGCAGATGGCCAATAGCAGCGTAAATGGCGGTGGTTTTGCCCGAGCCGGTGGGTCCAGTGAGGAGAATGAGTCCGGTGGGNTTGTTAAGGACGGTGACGAACTTGTCGAGGGTCTCCTCGTCAAAACCCAGGCTATTGATGTCGAAGGTGCGTGCCTGTGGGTTAAAAATCCGCATCACAATCTTCTCGCCCTTAACAGTGGGAAAGATAGAAACACGAAGCTGTACGCCATCGAACTCTGGCGGTGCCGCTTTGCCATCCTGTGGCACATCGTGTCTGTGACTGGCCATGCTGGCCATGACCTTGACGCGTCCACAGATCATGGGATGAAACTCCAATGGGATGTAGCAGAGGAGCTTAAGCACACCGCTGGTGCGGATGCGCACCCCAACGGTATCTTCCCAAGGCTCAATGTGGATATCGCTGGAGTTGGCGTCGATGGAGTCCTGGATGACGTGGTTCACCAAGGTGGCGATGTCCACCGGGTTGGACTCGGTGATGGTCTGGATGTATGCCTGCGTGGAACTCAAGTGAAACCTTTATTGGAGCTTTAGGGCGGCGAGCTTGGCGTCGTCCTTCACATAGAGAATGCCGCTGGAGTATACAGGGAAATTCCAGGATGGGCCGCTGGCCTTAAGGCGACCGACCTCCTTGTATTTCTCGGAAGTCGCCTCGATCAAGACAAGCGAGCCATCCGAGCCGTGCAACAACAGTCGCTTGTCTATACCAATAACGGAAACGTAATCGGAAAAGCCCTCCTGGCTCCAGGCAACCTTCCCGGTCTTGTGGTTGATGCACACAAACTCTGAGTTACGACCACGCGAGGTGCCCAACCCGTAGAGATGTCCGTCAACGAGAACGGGGGTAGTAATATTTGTGCGCACGTCACGGTTGCGCCAAGTNTCATCNGCGGCTTGACCGTCTCCGGTGTTGCGAATCTTGACTTGGAAGGTGCCAAACGTATGGCTGGCGACTGTTACCGTGTCCCCATGAATAACGGGCGTAACGATGTTGCGTGCGGCGCCAGAGCGGGCATCGACACTCCATAGTTCCCGACCGTCTTTAGTGGCATAACCGATCATGCGGCCGGCGGTGAGCATCACCACCTGTTCAACATCGGCCAGTTTAGCGAGCATTAGGCCGGAGTAGGCAGCGTAATCCTTGCCGGTTTTCCACACGACCTTGCCTGTGCGTTTCTCCAAGCAAACGAGACTGGCGCCAAGATGGCTGCCGACAGGTGCATAGACATGTCTGGCATCGGTNACGGGGGCTCCGTTGTTGCCGTGGCGACTGGCTGCAGTGCCTCCGCTGCCGGGCGCGTTGCCACCGAACCATTTCGCGCCAAAGTCTTTCTCGTAGTTCTTGCTCCACAGCAGCTTGCCATCCGTCAGGCTTAGGCAGGCCAGCACACCCTTGACGCCCTGCACAAACACCAAGTCGTCGTCAATTTGTGGTGCCACGCGCGGGCCTGAGCCGTACACGTTGCGGTACTGCCATGACTCGGCGAATGAAGTCTCCCAAATGGCCTTCCCATTGGCTGCATTAAGCAGCGTTGCAGTCTCCATTTTTTTGCCGCCTTCTTCCGTCTCGTGCAGCATCAACAGGCGACCATTGGCNAGCACCAACCCCCCCTGCCCCTTACCGCATTCAATCGACCAGACCGCCTTGGTAGATGCNGGCAGACCAGCAAGNGGNTTTTCGCCCACCACNATNCCATCGCGGTTCAGNCCGCGCCATTGTGGCCAGTCGGCAGCGGTCAAGAACAAANGANGNNAAGGCAAGGAGGNTCNAAAACAGGGCACGTGAGTTCATGCCCGTAGGATATTGGCAGGGCCAAAGCGGGGGCAACCTAATTCTCGGCAGGTGGCACGGGCGCGTCTCCGGCTTCCTCCCAATCACCATCGACTATTAACGAGAGCGCTTGCTTTGCCAGCTCGGTAGCGATCAGCGGCACGCCCTGTCGTTCGCCGCTGCTCAAGTCTGTGCCAACACGCACGGTGGTGAAGCCGGTGACCTCGCGCTGCAAAATCACGTTGCCGGAGGACGCCTCAGTCACCGTCACGTCCGCCTTCAACTGTAGGTTGTAGTCTGACACCTCAAGTACNTCGCCAGGTTTATAATTCACACCATTGCGCGTGAACTGCTTGAGNCGTCCAGTCACCACGAGATCCGCATCGCCACGAGTCGCCAGCCGCAGCGTGCCGTCCCGCTGGAAGCCCTTGCGCAGTGCATCGTTTACAGCCGTGCGAAGACGCGGCTCCAAGGTCGTGTTCTCAAAAAACTTCACCCGCACCGAACGTGCACCGGCAATCTGCCCGTTNACTGGCCCGAGCCGGTATCCTGCGCAACCCGGCAGCAGCAATACGGCAAGCAAGCCCCCCATGATTTTGAGATGAGCAGATTTCATCAATAACCACCCTCCCCTGCCGGTGCCTCNGGTGCCTCCGGCGTCAGCACCGCATCCAGCACACGATCCATCACCGCCTCGATTCGGGCCACATCCTCGTCCACTCGCTGGCCGTACTCACGTGCTGCTTGCTTGATCGCCTCCGATGCGCCGAACTCCTCAATGTCTCCTTCGTTCACCTTCAGTGCCACCAGTGCCCGCCGGTANAACCGCAGCGCTGCCGGGTACGCATAGTCGAGTTCCATCGTACGTGCCGCCTCATAGGCCTGCACACCATCTGTAATGCTACGGATACGCATGGCCTTAGACCCTTCACCGGCCTGATCGAGCATTCTTTTACGCGTCTCGATCAGACTGTCCTCTGTCACTTTCTGAACTACATCCCCCACCTTGCTGTAGTATTTCTCGGCGGCTACCCAGTTGGCACGCTTCACATAAAACTCGGCGATCGCCAAGTATCCACGCCCCTGCTCCAGTCGCATGAGATCGATCCGCTTCTGCGCCTCGGTCACGTGCTCCTGAAACCATTCGCCCTCGAACCCACCCCGCGGTGCGTACTTGCTCTCGCCTGTTAATACACCGTAGTACTTCAAAAACACCCCGTAGGCGTCCTGCGATTTCTCCGCCATGGTCTGGTCGTACAAACCGTCGCTAGCCTGATCCTGAAATACACGGCCAATGTTGAATCGCGCCTGCGCCACCATAGCTTCCTGCCGTCGCAACGAGGCAACCATCTCCTCGCGCGTCACCACGTCGTCCTCAAGTTCCGCGGTGGAAAACCCGTGCCACTTGAAAACGCCCGGGTTCAGTTCTCGCGTCAATCGATTGTCGCCATCGGTATCCAGCGCTTTGAATACGCGATCNACTTTCTCGTCAGCCGTAACCACCCGCTCGGTAATTCCCTGCCCGATGGTCTCACGTCGCCCGTAACGATCCGCCGTCAACTGGTATGCCCCCACGGTTCTCTCAATATCTTGGAACAACTGCCTCTGTGTGATGAACATCCCAAATACCCCCAGCGAATCCAAATCCTTATGGTAGGCCAGTCCCTCCTTGAATTGCGCCTCCGCTGCCAGCGGACCGTATGGCGAATTTTTCACCACATCGGTGTACATCTTCGCTGTGCGTCCGCGTGTCAACCAGTGTGGCATCGGCAGGTAAACTGTCTCCTGGAAGGGCAGTCGCCACTTGAACCGCGCGCCTTTCATGAACCGATCCGCCAGCCGCAACTGCCGCTCTANCACCTCGTGTCGAAGTTCGTTTTCCGGCCACCGTTCGATGAATTTCTGATAAATATCAAACGCATAATTATAAAGCTCCTGTGCCTCCAGCACNTCCCCTTCCAGCATCAATGCAGAGGGTGCCCAGCGCCGGCTTACNGGATACGTGCGGCTCACCCANTGCGCACCAAACAANGCTGTGGGGTGATCAGAGTCCNTCGCTGCCTGCGCCATCTCCAGCACCTTGTCGGGCTTAAACTGCTCCATCGCCTCCAACATCGTCTTGGGAATGCCTCGCGGCACGTAAATGTANACNCGNCGCTNNTTGCCCTGNGCATCCACCTCCGTNCGAATCTGCAGCCCGTGCCCATCCTGACNCTTGTTCAACGTCGCCTGACTACGCCTCACCACCAGCGGCTTGTTTTCTGCCGGACGCTTAGAAGGCGAGATGCACCCGCCTAGCAACACGGCAGTCATCGCTACAATTCCCGTCTTGAAAATGCTCCTTGACCAAAGCATTGAGCGACCGTAGCCCTCCGCCTCCCCACCGTCAAGCCGAGCCCATTCACAGGTTGTTCGTGCCGGATGANGCCCGTTCGCNGTTGAGCCTTNGGCTAAAAAATGCTCCCCTNCCGCTGCAACATGACAACTGCAACCCGAGTCGTCCTTTTCGACATCGACGGCACCCTCATCACCACCGGCGGTGCCGGCAAGCGCGCCTTCGCACAAGCCTGCGACGAGGCATTCGGTATTCCCGACGCAATCGATTCCATNCAACTCGGTGGCCGCACCGACCGCGGCATCGCCCGTGAGATCCTAGAGGCCCATAAACTGCAACCCACCACANAGTCCATACAAGTAGCTTTCGAGGCCTACCTCAGGCANCTTNCGGANAACCTCAAGGACGGCCAATCCCGTGTCCTTCCCGGTGTCCTGCCATTGATCGACGCACTTAAAGCCCTGCCCCATCCCCCAATCATCGCNCTGCTCACCGGCAACCTAGCGCGCGGTGCAGAAATAAAGCTGCGGCACCTTGACCTTTGGCGCCATTTTGCCTGGGGCATCTTTGGCGATACGCACGACCAACGCAACGCACTCGCCCATGACGCACTCGACNTGGCCCGAACCAAGGTCGACCAAGCCATCCACCCCAGCGAGCTACTAATCATTGGCGACACCCTCCGCGACATCGAATGCGCCCGCGCCATCGGCGCCCGCGTCCTGGCCGTCGCCACCGGCGAGGTACCCATTGACGAACTGCAGACCGCAAAACCCGACCTNCTGGTGNCGGACTTGACGGAGGTCANCGCGGAGGCGTTGGTGGGTTGACGCCCAGCGTCTTTAAAAGGCGAATGGTGAAGGCCGTGGTGTCGCAGTGCTCGCTGTTGCTCATGAAAACGATACCGAGGTTTTTTGCGGGCACAAGCGCGAGGCGCGTGCGGGTTTTTTCCTGCGCGCCTCCGTGGCCCACTACACGGTCGGGGCCCGTGCCCAGAATGCTGAATCCCAAGCCGTATCGCGTCGGCTTGCCGTCACTAAGTAGCTGAGGAGTCCACATGCGCTGCTCCATTTCCGCAGTGACCAATCGGCGATTGAGCAGGCCCTCGGCAAATCGGGCAAGATCCTCGATGTTGGAGATATAACCGCCTCCGCCGAGCTTCCAACTCACGTCGGTGTTGGTCGACCTGATAATCTTGCCATCCACTTTGCGGTATCCCAAGACGCGGCCGGAGATGTCCCGCCACTGGTAATCAGGCTGCAAAGTCCGCATGCCAAGCGGATTGGCGATACGGTCACGGACTTGATCTGCGAATGACTTTTTGCCGGCGCGTTCCACAACGGCACTGAGGAGCATATAGCCCTTGGTGGTGTAGGCAAACTTGGCTCCCGGGGAATTGACCAGTGGCGACTCGCGAAAGGTATCCAGCCCGTGAATTACATTTGCGAATGGGTGCGCCTCCCGATAAATGCGCGGAGTGGCAATGACCGGGCCGTTGGTATAATGGACAATGCCTCCTTGATGGCAGAGGAGATCCCTGCTTGTAACGGTGGCATTTTTGTTTTGAAACTCGGGGACATATTTGCGGACGTTGGCCCGGAGGTCGAGCTGGGCATCTTCCTCAAGTTGTAGGGCGGCAATGGCGGTGAGTGGCTTTGATATCGAGGCCCACCGGAACATTGAACGGCGGCTTACGGGGATTTGTTTTTCCCGGTCCGCGAGGCCGTAGCCCTTGAGGTAGACGATTCGGTTTTCGCGCAGCACGCCGACAGCAACGCCTACAAGCTGCTGGCGTTCCATTTCAGCGGCGACCGCGGCGTCGATTTCCCGGGCAAGGCGCGGTTCAAGGGTATTGGGAAGGGAGGCGCACCCGGCTAGGAGCGAGACAAGGACGGCAAAGAACAACGGATTGGGCATGCGCCACTTTAGCGGGTACCGAACGCGGGGCAAGGCCAGGCTCAAGCCATTGCATTGAAGAGGACGCCTGGTGCGTACTCGTCGAGATTCATCAGGTCATACAGTGGGATAGGGCGCATGACCATCTGCTGGCTACCAGTGGCGCGGCCGTAAAAATACTCGTTTAGGATGCCACTGGTCGCCGTCGCCTGCGACACCATGCGATCCATGGCCGAGGTAGCCCCGTAGTTGTCGGGAACCATGTTGACGGAGTACATCTGGATGTTCACAATAAGAGCCCTGTTGGGCCGCGCGCCAGCGCGGCGATTTAAGCCAATCGGAAGACGCTCGGCAACGCGAATTATTCGACCCGCAACATTCCCAACTAAAGACCGTCTAAAGTAACATGAATACAAACCTCGAATTGGATCGCCGCCATTTTCTGGGACTGGCCACCGGCGCGGGTGTGCTGACGCTGCGCGCGGATGCGCCGCCGACCCCTGCGACTCCGGACGCACACGAATACGTAAGCTTCTTGAAGGCAAAGGGCGACCCTACCGTGTCACCGGAAGGTAAATGGAAGCCGACACACGCGGACATTCTCGGGCCGTTCTGGGCCAGTGGAGCACCATACCGGGGCAAGGTGACGCCGCCGCTGGAGCCAGGCAAGCTGCTGGTGGTCCGCGGGCGTGTATGGAGCCATCGCACGAAGGAACCGCTAGCCAAAGCGGTCTTGGACGTATGGCAGGCAGACGCGAAGGGGCGTTATGATTTTCAAGACCACCCGGTCTCCGAGCCACGCGCACTCGTGGGAGGTCGCCAGCCGAAGAAGGCCGACTTCCGCAATCGCATTCGGCTGGTAACTGATGAGGAGGGATATTACGAATACGAGACGATCAAGCCGGCCTCCTATCGCGCAGGCCAGCAGGTGCGGCCATCGCATATTCATTACATGGCGCATGCACCCGGTCACTCCCGGCTGATCACGCAGCTTTACTTCAAGGGCGATCCAGCAATTGCCGGTGATTCCTTCGGTAAAAACCTCGGTGCAGCCAATTCGCCCTTGATCATTGCCACCAAGAACGTGAAGACACCCAATGGACAATACATGTCCGGCACCTTCGATCTAGTGCTGGCGGCAGGCGCGTAATTCACGCACTTGCGTGATTCCCACAACAACAGCAAACACGTCATTTTGCCATTTATCACTTTTATGGTGATAATCGGCGTTTTTTGCCGATTTTCACTAGGGCGGCGTTTGGCATGAGTTTTGCTTCCAGAAAATCGCTGGTAACTTTGACAATGATAAGACATTTCAGCGTAGGCGATTATTCCGTTGTTGAATAACGTCCTGCCTGTGTCCGTCTGCGTTTATCCGTTGCCGCAATTAAACAACGATCAGAAGGAGACAATTTGAAATCACAACGTGGCTTTACACTGATTGAACTGCTGGTGGTCATAGCAATCATTGGCATCCTCGCGTCGCTGCTCATGCCCGCGCTAGCCAAGGCACGCAGGAGTTCCACCCGCCAAAAGTGCCTTGGGCAGATGAACCAAATTAACAGTGCTTGGCAGGGCATCGCATCAGAAACCGGTAATTTTCCGTGGATGCTCACCTCGCGCGATGCCGCCGCTTTGTATGACAAGAAACCCCGCAACCGCAATGGGGGTACACACAACTCCGGCTGGTGGTGGAGCTATGACTTGCAGGCCATGTGGAGCGCGGTGGGCGACGATCTCGGCTCCGCCAAAATGCTAGCCTCACCCTGCGACCCCGGTGTCAAGAAATCCAGTCAGGATGAAGTTTACTGGGAGACCATCCAGAACGCCGAAAAGCGGACTGGGTATCGGTACTATGACGACAGAGGCCGGCAGGTTGGATACGATCACCGTGCAGTCCGCCGCGAGCCCTATCAATATGAATATGGCGGTGTTTTCGGCGGTGACAATATCGTTTCACGCGTTGCCCAAAGCTACGCCATTCATCGTGGTGGAGATGCGGACAACCCCTCCTCTATTCTCGCCCTCACCAAGAACTGGGTGGGCGCTACTAGCGGCCAGCAAACTGGTGCCAGCATTCACCCCGTCCAACCCACCGACGAGGATGGCGATGGCACTTACGACCCCATTGGTAACAGCAGTGACGAACGTGGCCGGGCAAAGTCCGTCATTCGTCGCGCCACCGGTTCGCGCGGACAGGAGGTCTATTACCTCAGCCCGCAAACCCAGAGCTACCGCAACCATTGGTGGTCCGACCAGTACCTCTGTGCCGGCCACATTGGTCAGGAACTTGCCCCCGGCCTTCCCGCCGTGAGTTGGATTGGCGCGGACGTCGATGGCACCCTCGGCTACTGGGGCGGCTACACCAGCGCCGGCTCAGGCTGGCCCATCACCCCGCAGGATGTCGCTTCCATGAACATCAAGGGAGTTCTGCAAAACCTGGTGATGACCGGCCTCGACAAGAACCAAGGCCAATTGGTGCGTGCCGATGGCAGCGGGGAACTGGCCAATACAGCCACCTTGCAGGAGTCGGTAGTCAACCACGCCAAGACCAAAGGGTCGCACATTGTCCCAATCGAGGTAATTTCTCAGCCCGAGCTCAACAAGAGAAAAGACTAGCTCACTTNACTTACCGTAGGCGTTTTTCTTGACCGACATTGGCAGTCGGCGCAGCCGCACATTGCGGATGACGCCACTTGTCTGAAAAGTCGCAAAGCCAAACGGCGCGGACAACTCAACCTCTCCCGGACGCATCGCCACCACCTGCTCGTGGATGTTTGCCGTGATGATTTTTGTCTCACCAGGCACGATGATCGTCTTGCCCGGCTTCATTAACTCATCCAACTTNGGATTCATTCGGCGCAAAGTCGCCTCAGCCTCCGCCCTGCCTATACCCGCCGCCTTCGCGTACTCAGCAAACACCCCCACCGGCGTGTCCTTGCGAAGAAACAAACGCTCATGCGGGTCGAGCCAAACGGTAATTTCCCGCGGTGTCACCCGAACGCGAAACTTGTACCAGATGTTCTTCTCGTACTTGATGTAAAGCGTCGTGTCGTTCTCCGACGCNTCCATGCTATTGATACTGCTGATACCCGTAACCGCGCCGCCCCAGCCGCCAGGCACTAGTGAGGCGTAATTATCTCCCACCGGGAAAGTCACCAGTGCGAAAAAATCCGACCCATCCAGTTTTTTCGCCTCAAANGCAAATTCGTAGTTCGTCCGCGGCAACGTTGCATTGTCCTTCCAGTGGATGCCCGTCAGAATTTCGCCGCTGTCGATCCGCAACTCACCATCCTTCACCGTAATGCTGCCGCGCCCAGCGTAATCCGTCTCCTCCCACCCCGTGAGATCCTTCCCGTTGAACAACGGCTGCCAAGTCGAACAGGCGGAAACAAAAACAATCGAAAACAGCAAAAAGATTTTTTTCATGACATTCTTNTGTGAAGGCNGAAAGCGTATCGTGGTCATTCCTGCATGCGCAACGTCGTATTTTTGAGTCACCAAATAAAANCGGCTGATGCATTGGCAAGATGGGGAAATTTCAGTATGCTTCCCCCATCGCATCCCCGTGTGCAACGCGACCCGCGTGGGGTGAACCGACTAACTATTGTTTTAACCAAAAGAAAGGACTCATGGCGGATTNCCGAGTGAATACACGAAACGACCTGCCNCGGATCGGCGAGATGCTGGGGCTCAGCACGGAACAAATCACCGACATGCGCGCGGTCAGNGCCGTGCTTCCCTTCAAGGTCAATGATTACGTCATCGAGCACCTCATCGACCGCGACGATATTCCCCACGATCCCATTTTCCAGCTCACCTTTCCCCAGCGCGGTATGCTGGAGGACGATGACTTCCAGCGCATGCGAGACCTTGTCGCTGCCGAAGCACCCGACGCCGAGATTCGCCTTGCCGCCGACGAGATCCGCACCAAGCTAAACCCCCATCCCGCCGGCCAACTGGATCTCAACAAGCCGCGCTTTGGCGGCGACACGCTGGAGGGCATGCAGCACAAGTATAACGAGACCCTCCTTTTCTTCCCCGCACAAGGCCAAACCTGCCACGCCTACTGCACCTACTGCTTCCGCTGGGCCCAATTCATTGGCGATGGCGACCTCAAGTTTGCCAGCCGCGAAGCCGGCCAGCTTGCGCAATACGTCCGCGATAACCCACAGATCAGCAGCGTGCTCATCACCGGCGGCGACCCCATGGTGATGAAGACAAAATTCCTTCGCCAATACATTGAGCCCCTGCTCGATATCCCACACCTCGACAGCATCCGCATCGGCACCAAGGCGCTTGCTTATTGGCCCTATCGCTTCACCGAGGGCGAAGACGCCGACGACTTCCTGCGCCTCATCGAGCAGGTTCGTGCTGCGCAAAAGCATTTTGCGTTGATGGCCCACAGCAGCCATCCGCGCGAACTGGAACCCGCCCCCGCCCGCGATGCTATCCAGCGCGTCCTCAGCGCCGGCGCCGCCATCCGCTGTCAGGCCCCGCTCATTCGCCACGTCAACGACCATCAGGACATCTGGGCCGATCTTTGGCGCAAGCAAGTCCAACTCGGTGCCGTGCCCTATTACATGTTCGTCGAGCGCGACACTGGCGCGCGCAGCTACTTCGAGGTTCCCCTCGCTCGCGCCTACCACATCTTCACTCGTGCCTACCGCCAAGTCAGCGGTCTGGCCCGCACCGTGCGCGGCCCCAGTATGAGCGCCACTCCAGGCAAGGCCCTCATCGACGGCATCGCCGAGGTC
>PBPF01000076.1 GCA_002724615.1 Verrucomicrobiales bacterium
ACGCCGAGGATCTTTAAAAGGGTGATCAGGCGCTCCTTGTTCATACCGGCTTCGGGGATGATTGGTGGTCGTCTTGGGCTGTCCCGGCGCTACTAGCCGCTCCGGTTGCGCGTGTAGATAGCGAAAAATCAAAAACTCCCAAGTTCCAGTTACTCACAAATTTTCCAGATCTGTTCGTCATGCCGTTTTCACCGCCAAGGGCAGGCTCAGGATGAACCGTGAGCCGGTGCTTGGCTCGCTTTCCAGTCGCACCCGTCCGCCGTGCGACTGCACGATGTGTTTGACGATCGCCAGCCCAAGTCCCGTGCCGCCGGTCTCGCGGCTGCGCGCTTTGTCAACGCGGAAGAACCGCTCGAATACCTTGTCCGCCGCCGTCGTTGGGATGCCCGGGCCGTCGTCGACCACCGCCACTTCCGCCATGCCTCGCCCGTTGGGTTGCGCCTCGATGCGCACGTGGCCCTCGGGTTGGCCATACTTGATTGCGTTGTCGACAAGGTTGAATACCGCCTGCTGAAGTCGGTCGCCGTCGGCATCCAGCATGAGGCCCTCGGGAATATCCGTCTCTAGCCGGATGGATCGCTTGGCCGCCTTGGCGCGCAGGTCGTCGTGAACTCGCAACGCCAGCGGCTGCAGTTCCGTTGGTTGGCGGTTCAAGGCCAGCTGACCCGACTCCAGTCGCGAGAGTGTCAGCAGGTCGTCGATCAGGTAACTCAGCCGGTCTGCGTGCTTGTCGATGGTCTGCAGGAATTCGCGGCTCTTTTTCGGATCGTCCAACGCGCCGTCCAGCAATGTCTCGGTGAAACCCTTGATCAGCGAGATGGGAGTGCGCAGCTCGTGACTTACGTTGGCCACGAAATCACGCCGAGTGTTTTCCAACTCCTTCAATCGTGTGACGTCGTGAAACACGAGGATGGTCTGCGGCGTCTCGCCTGCGCGACGTGGGCAAATGGCGTTGACGTGCAGTTGACGCGACTCTGGTTCAGCCAGGCCGAATTCCGCATTGCGTAGCTCGCCCGATTCGCGTGCCGCTGCCACCAGTGCCGATAAGCCATCCAGTGTAAAGGCCTCCATCAGCGGTCTGCCCCGCGGGTCTTCTTCCAATGAGAACAGCCGGCGCAGCGAGGCGTTGGTCATTTCCACGTGGCCGTCTCGGTTTAGTACCAGCACCCCTTCCGTCATGCTGTCCAGAAGCGCATGATGCTGTTCCAGCTGGTTCTCGGACTGTTCCTCCTGTTCTGCGCAACAGCGGTCCAGCTGTGCGCGTGCTTCGGCCAGCTCGCGTCGCAGTTGTACCGCCCACAGCCCCAACCCCAGAGCGAGGCCCAGCGTAAGGGTGATGAGGGCGGTTTCCATGCGATGTTAAAATTCTTCGTCAGTGAACCGATAGCCCACACCGCGGACGGTCTGCAGCAGGACCGCGGTCGCGCCCAGCTTAGCGCGAAGTCGGCGCATGTGGGTGTCCACTGTGCGCGTGTCGATGTAGCGATCGTAGCCCCACACGTCTTGCAGCAGCCTTTCGCGGTCCTGTACGCGCCCGCGCCGTTCAGCTAATGTGGCTAGGAGCTTGAACTCCGTGGCGGTCAACTCCAACCGTGTTCCGTCTACAGTCACCAAGTGCCGTGCGTGGTCAATTGTTAGTCCGCCAATCTTCAACAGCTCNGGCGNCGCGGCCTCGCGCTGGCCGCGGTTTAAAAGATTCCCCACNCGCAAGACCAGTTCGCGCGGGCTNAANGGCTTGGTNACATANTCATCNGCNCCCAGCTCCANTCCNAGCACACGGTCAATCTCTGCCGCCTTGGCCGTCACCATGATGATGGGGATATCCTGCGTAGCCGGGTTAGCCTTGAGAGTGCGGCACACCTTCAACCCATCCACCTCCGGTAGCATCAGGTCCAACAAGATTAGATCCGGCANTTCGTTGCGCGCTTGGTCGAGTGCCTGCTGCCCGTCCTCCGCCAGCACCACCCCGTGCCCTGCCTGCCGCAGGTTGTATTCCAGCAGCTCCAGCGCATCGGGTTCGTCGTCAACAATCAGAATCTTCCGCTTACGGCTCATGGTCGATAGCTCTGGAGATGGCTGCGCAATGTCCAAGGTGGCGTGCATTTCTCTATTAAACTTCCCTGCACGGCAACGCAAGGTTCCCGGATTCGAATGACCCGCAAAACCTATGCTCTCTCCGTGACAACCCAAGGTCGCCATTGTGACAATTGCGTGACAGCCCTCAAGGCAGCAACACCCGCCCGCCGCTGGCCACGAGTGTTTGGCCCGTCATGAAGCTTGACTCGTCGCTGACAAGGAATCGGATGAGGTTGGCGATTTCCTCGGGCTGGCCCACGCGGCCCATCGGCGTGGTGGCGATGCAGGTTTCCCAAGCGGTCTCGGGGAAACTGCGTGCCATGTCCGTGTCGATGAGGCCTGGTGCCACGGCGTTGAGGCGGACGTTGTGCGGTGCCCATGCCTCGGCGAGGCTTTGTGTCATGGAGATCACCGCTGCTTTTGACGCCGCGTAATGCGCCAGCAATGGACGCGGCCGCAAGCCGGCAATGGATGACAACGTCACGATGCGGCCGTAGCCGCGCTCAATCATCTCGTCTTTTACCGCGTAAATCATGTGGAACGTCCCGTGCACATTCACTGCAAAGGTTCGCTCCCATACTTCCCACGTCACTTCATCCGCTGGTTCCAGTTCCGCGATGCCCGCGCTGTGCACGAGAACGTCAATCGGCCCCAGCGCCTCGCGCGTCTTTGCCACGATGCCCTGCGCCTCCTCGCGCACGGACACGTCGCCTTGAGCGACCGCCGTCTTCACCCCCAACGCCGCCATCTCCGCCGACACTGTGTTCGCCTCGGCTTGGTTGGAAACGTAACTCACCGCCACATTCGCCCCCTCGCCCGCCAGTCGCAGCGCCGTCGCCCGGCCAATTCCCCGACCGCCGCCAGTCACCAATACGGTCTTTCCTGCAAACGCCTGTTCACTCATGCGCCAAACCAAACCGCAGTCTTTCCCGCGCCGCAATCACAGAAACTCCTTGCCCGCGCCCGATTGGCGGCTCATTTTTTCCGGCGCACCAATTTGCAGATCATGAAACGCATTATTGCTCACCTCCTTTTAATCTCACCATTCATTTTGTCCGCGCAAGCGCCCCTGTGGATCTGGCCCGACAAGGCGCAGATCAATGGCGACGTCGCCTACTTCCGCAAGGCTGTTGATCTGCCTGCGGGCAAGGTAAAGAGCGCCAAGCTGGAAGCCACCGCCGACAACGGGTTCACTTTGTTCGTTAACGGCAAGCAAGTGCTCAAGGGCGGCAATTGGGGATCCACCTATCGTGCGGACGTCGTCAAGTTGCTGCGTCCCGGCAAGAATGTGCTTGCCGCCGAGGGCGTCAATGCCGGTGGCCCCGGTGGCTTCGTGGCGCGCCTCACGGTGGACATCGACGGCAAAAAGACAGTGCTCATCACCGACACCACATGGCAGGTCACCCGCAAGAAATCGAAGAGCTGGGAGGCCGTCGACTTTAAGCCAACGGGCTGGGCCAAGCCGGTCATGACTGGCCGGATGGGAGGCGGTCCGTGGGGTGACGTTTTTGCCGGCAAATCCGCGGGCGGCGATAACACCGCGCCGGTTGCGCTCAAGGCCGCCAGCGGGGAGATTGAGGTAGCCAAGGGGTTCAAGGTGGATTTGCTCTACACCGTGCCGAAGGGGCAGCAAGGCTCTTGGGTGGCCATTTGTGCGGATGACAAGGGGCGGCTGATTGCCAGCGATCAAGGCGGCAAAGGCCTGTACCGCATCGACGTGAGTGGCGACGAGCCCAAGGTTGAGAAGCTGAACATGAAGATTTCCAGCGCGCAGGGTTTGCTGTTCGCGCACGGATCACTGTGGGTGAACATCAACGGCGGCGGCGCTTCCGGCGTGCATCGTCTCACCGACACCAACGGCGATGACCAGTTTGACAAGGACGAACACATCATGCCCCTGCGCGCCGGGGGCGAACACGGCCCGCACGGCCTCGTGCTCAGCCCGGATGGCAAACACATTTACATGATTGGCGGCAACATGACGCCCATGCCCACGGACAAGATTAAAAAGACGCTCGTGCCGCCGATCTGGAAGGAGGATCACTTGCTCAAGCGCCTGCCTGATGCCAACGGCCATGCCCGCAACATCCGTGCGCCCGGCGGCTGGATTGCGCGCTTCGATAAAGACGGCAAAAATTGGGAGACCGTCGCCATCGGTTTTCGTAATTCGTACGACATGGCCTTCAACGTGGACGGCGAACTGTTCGCGTACGATTCGGACATGGAATGGGACGCCGGCGCACCGTGGTATCGTCCCACGCGGCTTTATCACATTGCCAGCGGCGCGGACTTTGGCTGGCGCACGGGCGATGGCAAATGGCCGGCGTGGTATCCGGACTGCCTGCCGGGTGTTTACGACATCGGCCCCGGTTCTCCTGTTGGCGTCACCTCCGGCCTCGGCGCGAAGTTTCCCGCCAAATACCAAAAGGCCATCTATTGCCTCGACTGGACCTACGGCACCATCAGCGCCATGCACCTGAAGGCCGAAGGCGCCTCGTACAGCGGCGAGCGCGAGGAGTTTGTGGCCAGCAGCCGACTGCGCCTCACTGACGCCGTCATTAACCCGAAGGATGGCGCGATGTATTTCACTGTGGGCGGCCGCGGCCAGCAAAGCGCGCTGTATCGCGTGACCTACACCGGCAAGGAAAGCACCTCACCCGTTAAGCCTGATCCCATCAGTGAGGATCGCAAGGCCCGCCGGACACTGGAGGCTTTGCACAAACGTGACGCCAGCGCGCCGGCCAAGGCATGGAAACACCTCGGCAGCAAGGATCGCCATATACGCTGGGCCGCGCGCGTGGCGCTGGAGCATCAGCCGTGGAATGAATGGTCCGATGAAGCTTTGGCCGAGAAGAATCCGCAGGCGTCCCTCACGGCGTTGCTTGCCTTGGCGCGTACCGGCGAGGCTAGCCTGCAACCGAAAATTCTCGCACGCCTGAACGCGATGGATTGGGAAGGGCTGGACATTGGCCAACGTGCTGAGCTGCTAAGAGTTTATCAGCTTGCCTTCATCCGCATGGGCAAACCGGCTGCCGCCGATGCCGCCGCAGTTGAAAAGAAACTCGACGCTGTATTCCCCGCACCGGTCAACCTTCTCAACTACGAGTTGGTAACCCTGCTCGTGTACCTCGAGTCGCCCAACGTCATCGCCAAGACACTCAAGCTGCTCGCGCAGTCCACGGATCAATCCGAGTACGACTGGGCTAAGAGCCTGCTCGCGCGCAATACCAACTACGGCCGGGCCTTTGCTGCCGCCGCTGCCAGTCCGCCGCAGCGCGACCAGATTCATTACGCCAAGGAACTGCGCAACCTCGCCAAGCATTGGACGAAGCAGCAACGGCTGGAGTACTTCCGTTGGTACCGCAAGGCGGAGAAATTCCGCGGCGGCAACAGCTTCGCGAAGTTTCTGCGCAACTTCCGCAACGAGGCACTGGTCCACGCGCCGCAGGGGGAACGCTCTGCCATTGATGCGCTGGCGAGTGAGCCCGTTGAGACCGGGCCGCCATTTGAGATTGATATGAAGGTGGAGATGGGCGTCACCAACCCGCTGAAGTTCGACAAGGAACAGTTCAAGGTGAAAGCCGGTGCCGGCGTGGCGTTGACGTTCATTAACAACGACAAGATGCCGATGATCCACAATCTGGTGCTCGTGCAGCCCGGCGCGCGGTTCGAGATTGTCACTGCCGCCGCCAACATGGGCGCCAATGGGCTGGTTAACGAGTTTGTGCCCAAGAGCGACAAGGTCATCGCCTTCACCCCGCTCGTGCTGCATCGCAACACCTACACCCTCTACTTCAAGGCCCCCGCCAAGCCCGGCAAGTACGAATACGTCTGCACCTACCCCGGTCACGGCCTGACCATGTGGGGAACGATGTTGGTGGAATAGGGAAAGAGTTGAACTGAAATCACAACTAAGGTACGCCCTGCGTCTCGCAAATATCGACACAACATGGCTATTGCTCCGAAATCTGTTAAACAATTAAAGACTGTCAAAAAGAATGTCCGCAAGCATGTGGACGCTGCGCTGGAAGCGACCGGCGGATTGCTGCGGCTCGCGCCGGCTTGGGTGCCGCGCTCGTTCCTGCAGCCNGGCCTGCGNCTGAAGCTGCATCCGGATGACACCTATGCGTACGGTCTGAACCGCGGCGGCATTGACGAGCGTTGGTTTGGTTCCACCACTGAGGCGGCCAATGAAGGCCGTGTGCCCGACGAGGGCCTGAGCTACGTGGTGCATGGCCGCAATCGCTTCACGCTGCGCGATGCGGTGGCCGAGTGCGGCGCGGACATCATCGGCAAACGTATCTGGAACAAGTACGGCAAGTGGCCGGTGTACTCGAAGTTTTTCGANAACATGGGCCCCATCCCGCATCACATGCACCAGAACGCCAAGCAGGCCAANCTGGTCGGGCAGGAAGGCAAACCCGAGAGCTACTACTTTCCGCCGCAACACAACAACGTGGGCAATAATTTTCCTTACACCTTCATGGGCCTTGAGCCCGGCACCACCAAGGCGCAGGTGCGCAAATGTATGGAGGACTGGAACAAGGGCGACAACGGCATCCTTGACCTCAGCCGCGCCTACCGGCTTAAGCCCGGCACCGGTTGGCTGATCCCGCCCTGCATCTTGCACGCGCCCGGCAGTCTCTGTACCTACGAACCGCAGTGGGGCAGTGACGTGTTCGGCATGTACCAAAGCCTCGTCGAAGGCCGCGAAGTGCCGTGGAGTTTGCTCGTGAAGGACATGCCCAAGAGCAAGCACCGCGACATCGATTTCATCGTCGACCAACTCGACTGGGCCGGCAACCTGAATCCCAACTTCAAGGACAGCCATTACCTTGAGCCCATCCCCGTGGCCGACACGCGCAAGGAAGGCTATGTCGATCGCTGGATTGTTTACGGCCGAATCAAGAAGGAGCAGCTTTTCACCGCCAAGGAACTCACCGTTGATCCCGGCGTGAAATGCACGGTTAAAGATAAAGGTGCCTGGGGCGGCACTTGCGTGCAGGGCAAAGGCACCATTAACGGCCAGCCACTCAACAGCCCCAAGCTCATCCGCTTCCACGAACTGACCGAGGACGAATACTTCTGCACCGAAGCCGGCGCCAAGGCCGGTGTCACCTTCGAGAACACCAGCGACACCGAACCCCTCGTGCTCCTGCGCTACTTCGGCCCCGAGGTGAACAAGGATGCCCCGAGTATCGGCGACCACCGCAAACGCAAGTTTGACTAAATTTCGATTTTATCGATTTTGGATCGCCAGTCTTTGGGTGATTATTGAATTTGCGATTGCTTCGGCAATTAGCGTGTGACCATTCGGTGTCAGGTGGCTACTATCCGAGTAGAGTGATTCGGCGTCATGATCCTTAAAAATCGATTTCATGGATAAATGAAAAACGCCGTTATTTTTGGCTAAACCAGCCGCCAATTCGTCCAGACCGTTGTCCGTTAGTGTCCAATCCGAGTTTGCCCTATCTTTAATGCGCGCTTGCGAAATTAGTAGTATAGGGATCGAATTATCTAGAACTGCCTGAACGCTCTTAAGCGTTGATTTGCGGACTTGTTCATCCCAGACAGCTCGTGTCTGCGGAGAAAGTGATGCTTCGATCTCTGCATCGGCATCGTTTTTGGCGTGTTGTAGGCGTATGGATGACGGAATCCAGCGCCAAAGAAATCGTTCAGTTTTGATTTCGTAGATACGACGAAGTGCGAAGCTTTTCATTGGCCAATTGCGAGGGTGCCAAGATTTAAACTGCTGACTCCTGCGGTATTCACGCTCATCTTCATATTCGTTGGAGTTGTTTATATGGAAGATTATCAGGTCGGGCTTATAACTCAGGGATTTTAGGAGAGTCAGGTGGGTGCGTCTTGCACCATGGCCACCAACTCCGAGATTATAGCTTTCGACCTCAATTCCATTTTTTTTCAATAAATGGGCGATTTTCCGGGCATAGGAGCTTTCGATGCTGGATCCTCGCACAACGGAATCACCTATAACAAAAATGCGGTTTACTCCTTTTTTAGGGACAAGACTCATGTTTTGTGGCCGGAATCGGCGCCCTCCGGTTCGTTTAAGATACAGTCTGTCACCTTTTTCGATGAATCCTGCAGTGGGGTGGAATCCGTATTCAAAGCGTCCTGACATGTTTTCCTGGAAATGCAACCGGACAATGATCTCTGCAAGGCAAAGAAGGATTATCGCCATTTGGATAGACTTAGGTATTGTGCTATGGAAATCCATGGATTAGAATCGAAAATAGATGAATTCTTTGTCGCTCACCATGGATGTAACGGTGAGAATAAAAAGTAGCAGTAAGATTATTCCTCTCGTAGCCCAGTGCAAATGGCTAAGTGAGGATTCATCATCTTGATTAAATGTCACAGCCTGAAAAAGTAATAATGGCACAATATGAAGCCAAAGCCACCGTGATGGCTTTCGCCAATCCAAGGCATCTGGATTGTGCCATTGGCTTAGGGCTTGCAGCCAATCAAATAATTGCGGGAAGGATTCCGCGCGAAAGATGGCCCAGCCTAAGAGGGTTAGTGCAAACATCAGCAACCACGCGGCCACTTTGCGCGGCCAGGTGGCAGTAGTTGTTTGCTGCCAGAGTAGCGAATGATGGAAAATTCCCAAGAGTAATGCGTGATATGCTCCCCAAAGGACAAAATTCCAAGACGCTCCGTGCCAAAGACCAGCTAGCAACATGGCAAGGGTCAGATTGCGGCAGGTTTTCCAAGCGGTTCCCTTGTTGCCGCCAAGCGGGATGTACACATAATCTCTAAACCAAGTGGACAATGTGATGTGCCAGCGCCGCCAAAATTCTGATGGGTTCAACGCTAGGTAGGGCAAGCGGAAATTGATTGTTAATTCAATGCCAAGCAGACGGGCTGAGCCGCGTGCGATGTCGCTGTAGCCTGAAAAATCACCATAAATCTGGAATGCAAACGCGCTAACTCCCAACAACGCCCATGCAGTGTTTAGTTCAGCGCTTGGAGTTGAAAAAACGTGGTTAGCAAGAATTGCGCAATTGTCTGCAACAAAAATTTTTTTAAAAAACCCTATTAGCAATAATCGTGCACCGGAGTACAGATGGTCGATTATCCAGCATGGCGGCTTGAGAAGTTGCGGCAGTAGTCCTGTGCTTCGTTCGATGGGGCCTGCGACGAGTTGTGGAAAAAAAGCCAAATAGGTGGCGAATGTCGTGAAATCGCTGGTAGGCTGAACTTTGTTTTTTTGGATATCCACCACGTAGCTGATCGCTTGGAATGTGTAAAATGATATGCCAACAGGAAGCACGATGTTCAGGAGCGTCCAGTCAGTTTCCAAACCAAGTTGGTTTAACAAAGCTGCGCCCGATTCCGCAAAAAAATTGAAATACTTGAAGAAGCCCAAGAGCCCCAAGTTGACGCCGAGAGCGAGCCAGAGAAAAGCCTTGCAGCGTGAATCCCGTTCGGTCATGCGCTGGATTAGAACATGTGAAACGAGCATAATGACCGGTAAAGCAAACGCCCAAACTAACCCACTAACAGGAACCGGTTTCTTTAGCAGCAAACAAAGTACCAGCCAGATTCCGGGAAGACAGGTATAGGTGAAGACTTCCCGCAATGGCCGCGGCTTGTTTGCGATTGCCAGACCGCAGAAATAGTAGGTGGAGGTCGACGCCAGCAGCAGTGAAATAAATCGTATATCCCATGCGGCATAAAATATATAGCTTGCAGCAAGTAGGAGGCGGATTCGCCAAGGTCCCGGCACTGACCAGTAGAGCACAAATGCAGCGGCCAAAAGAAATCCATATTGCCAAGAGACAAAGCTCATCCTCAACACAAAGGATTGTCGGAGTTCAAAAGTGAGGCAAGCACCTGTTATTGAGAATTCCTTGCTAAATGAATTGTCGAGAACGGTATGAATTGGTAGCATGCGACACATGCCCACTCTTCGTATTTTTTTCTCTGTTGTAACGCTCGCCTCATTTCTCTTGTTGGACTTATCCGCAGAGGACAAGCAGAAGCCACTAAAGGCGTTGCTGATTACTGGCGGTTGCTGCCATAATTACATTTTCCAGAGTCAAGCATTGATCGACGGCGTGGCGAAGCACGCGAAGGTGGATTGGAAGATCGTCAACGAGGGCGGCCGAGGCACCAAGGCGATGATTCCGCTGTACAAGAACCCCGACTGGGCCAAGGGCTATGATGTCGTGGTGCACAACGAATGCTTCGCCAACACGGACAACAAGGCCTACGTGCAAAGCATCACCAAGGTGCACAAGGCAGGCGTGCCGGCGGTGGTGATCCATTGCGCGATGCATACTTACCGCGCGGCGAAATTTGATGACTGGCGCGATTTCCTCGGCGTCACCAGCAAGCGCCATGATCATAAGGCGAACTACCCCGTGAAACAGCTCGTGAAGCACCCCATTCTCAAGGGCATGCCGAAGGATTGGAAAACGCC
>PBPF01000077.1 GCA_002724615.1 Verrucomicrobiales bacterium
CCATCGGCAATGGTAAGCCTGGCCCAGTGTGGCGGAAGATTATCGACCGCTGGAGCCAACTCGCCGGCAAGGACATCTACACCGAGATTGCGGAGGCAAAGCCGACGTGAGCACCCCCGGTCTGCGCGACTTCACAGATCCTGCGCGCTTCGAAGTCACCGAGGCCGACCGTAATTTGTTCAAACAAACCCTTGCCGACTTCATCCCTCCCAATGCCTTCGACGCCCACGCCCATTGGTACGACATGCGACATTTGGGTGAAGATGCACCTTCGCCAGGCGTCGGCCACACAGCAATGCTCTCCAGCATGCGCCGGTGGATGGGTGATAGCACGATAACTGAAGGCCTCTACTTCGGTTACCCAATCCGTCAACTGGATTGCGCCGCCGCCAACCGGTTCATCGCCAGTGAGGTAAAGTCCAATCCTACCTGTCGCGGCCTGATGCTTGTTCGGCCAGACGACGATCCCGCTGTCACCGAGTCCACTCTTCGAAACGATGGTTTTTCCGGCTTCAAGGTCTACCATGTATTCGCCGAACGCAAAGACACCTTCCTTGCTGATCAGGATGAGTTTCTCCCCCGTTGGGCGTGGGAACTCGCCAACCAGTACGGTCTGTGGATCACCATGCATATGGTCCTGCCCAAGGCCCTCAGCGACCCGCGCAACCTCGCCGCCATTCAGCAAAATTGCCGTGCCTTCCCCAATGCCCAACTCGTCCTGGCCCATGCTGCACGCGGCTTCAACGCCCGGCACACCATCGATGCCATCGATAGCCTCCGAGGCATTGACAACGTCCACTTCGACACCTCCGCCATCTGCGAGCCAGCCGCATTTGAAGCCATCCTGCGCGCCACCGGCACCAGTCGATTGATGTATGGCAGCGACTTCCCCGTTTCTGAGCATCGCGGCACGGCGCTATCCGTCGGCGATGGCTTCATGTGGCTCCACGAGCACAGTCTGGACTGGGACAAATGGCCACACGGACAACCAACTCTGGTAGGCATCGAATCACTACTGGCCCTGAAACAAGCAACACGCACCATGGCGTTGAATGATCGCGACCTCGATCGCATCTTTGGCGGCAACGCCCGCCAGCTACTCGGCATCTCCACCACAATTCCCGGCACGCTCGCACAGGAACAATACCGCGCCGCCAAGGAGATCATTCCCGGTGGCACGCAGTTGCTTTCAAAACGCCCCGAGATGTTCGCGCCCGGCCAATGGCCCGCCTATTATGAACAAGCCATCGGCTGCGAGGTGATGGACACAGACGGGCGCCGCTTCATTGACATGTCACTTGGCGGCATCCTCGCCTGCATTCTCGGCTATGCCGATCCCGATGTGAATGCCGCCGTCATTCGTCGGGTCCACCTCGGCTCCATGGCCACGCAACAGACGTACGACGAAGTACGGCTCGCGGAACTGCTGCTTGAGATTCACCCATGGGCCGGCATGGCGCGCTTCACTCGCACCGGTGGAGAATCGGCCGCAGTCGCCGTCCGTATCGCCCGTGCGGCCACAAGTCGTGAGAAGATTGCCATCTGCGGCTATCACGGCTGGCATGATTGGTATCTCGCCGCCAATCTAGCTGACAGCCCGGATCCGCTGAAATCTCATCTCCTGCCCGGCCTGGAACCCACTGGCGTCCCTCGCTCGTTGAAAGGCACAACTCTCCCGTTTACCTACAATCAACTCGACGAACTCGACGCCATCATCACCCAGCACGGCAATGACCTCGCAGCCATTGTGATGGAACCCACCCGCCACGTCGATCCCGAGCCGGGTTTTCTCGAGGGCGTCCGCGAACGAGCCACACGCACCGGCGCCAAGCTCATTTTCGACGAGATCTCCATCGGCTGGCGGCTTTGTCTCGGCGGTGCACACGTGAAGTTTGGTGTCATGCCCGACCTTGCCATTTTCGCCAAGGCCATCAGCAATGGCTTCGCCATGGGGGCCGTGATTGGCAACAAAGATACCATGTCTGTTGCGGAGGATTCATTCATCTCCAGCGCATACTGGACCGAGGGCATCGGCCCCGCCGCCGCGCTGGCCGCCATCGGGAAAATGCGACAGCTCGACTGCCCCACGCATCTCGCCAACATCGGCGGCTCTCTACGAGACGGCTGGCGGGAGCTGGGCCAGGCGATGGACGTGCCCGTGACCATTGGCGGACGACCCGAGATGGCGCTCATCGGTTTCGACCACGTGGACGCCAGCGCGCTGATGACACTGTTCACTACACGTATGTTGAACCACGGTTTCCTCGCGGCCGGCGGCTTCAATGCCACCATGGCCCACGAACGACGACACGTGGAACAGTACCTTGAGGCCGCAGGCAAAGTGTTTGCCGAGATTCGCGAGGCCATCGAGCTCGGCGACGTGCTGGAGCGCATCAACCATCAGCCCAAACACACCATGTTCGCGCGGTTGACAAATCAAGGGCCAAACGGCTGAATTGCGCAGCAACCCAAGACACGCGGACACTGCCGCTTGCCCATTGGGAAAAGGTCTTCACCATGCCAAGAAACATACTCTTTAAATTAATCGCCACGACCGCAATTTTATACGGTGGCGCCATGTCGGCTGAGGATTGGCCGCAATTCCGCGGGCTCAATAGCAGCGGCATTTCCTCCAGTCGCAATTTGCCCGTGAAGTTCTCGCATGAGGACAAGGTGCTCTGGCGCGCCAAGCTGGGCGACGGCATCGGCTCAGCGGTGATCGCCGGTGGGCGCGTGTTCAATACCGGCATGACCGACAAGGAGGTGTTCACAGTCTTCTGCCATGACGCCAAGACGGGCCGTGAGTTTTGGCGCAAGAATTTCCCCACCGGCAAACTCGCACGCATCACCCCGCCCAACAGCCACGCCTCATCAACTCCTGCGGCGGACGGCAAGCGTGTGTACGTGTACTTCAGCATGCTTGGCCTTGTCGCACTGGATGCCAAGACCGGCGATCAGGTATGGCAACACAAGCTCCCCCTCCCTGCTTACCTGATGGACTGGGGCGCAGGTGCGTCACCTGTCGTTTACAAAGACCGCGTATATTTCTGCCAGGACGACGACCTCGCCTCGTACGTGATGGCACTGGACGCAAAGACCGGCAAACCAGTATGGCGCACGGCTCGCGAAGATATGCTGGCAGGCTACGCGACGCCCGTCATCTGCACCGTCAACAACCAGACCGACCTGGTAGTTGCCGGTTCCGGCAAGTTGAAGGGCTACGACCCCGAAACTGGCGCGGAACGCTGGACCTGCAACACGCTGCTACGCACCATCATGACCTCGCCCGTGGTGGTCGGTGATACCATCTACATGGCCGTGCAAAGCTACGGTGATCGGCAGCGCACACTGAAATTCGCGCTGTTACAATGGCTGGACACCAATCAGGACGGCCGATTGGAACGAGCCGAGACACCCAAGGAATTCCACGTCAAGTTCGACCGTTCAGACACGAACAAGGACAAGGCTCTGGATGCGAAGGAGATTGAAACCGCCTTCCAGCACCCCAACAACATGGTTGGCGGCGGCAACACCATTCAGGCCGTGCGCGGAGGTGGCCGCGGCGATGTCACCCGCACGCATGTACGCTGGAACATCGACAACAAGGCTCCCTCCAATCTCGCCTCGCCGCTCGTGTTCAACGACCGGCTATATGTCGTCAAGTCCGGCGGCCTGTCGAGTTGCTTTGACGCCGCCAACGGCAAGACCCACTGGGATCGCACGCGCCTGCGCGCCTATGGCGACTACTACGCCTCGCCCATCGCGGCCGACAACAAGGTGTTCATCACTAGTCGCAACGGATTCGTGATCGTGCTCGATGGCGGTGGATCCGAGCTAAAGATTCTTGCCAAGAACGACATGGATGAAGAAATTCTCGCCACACCCTCGATCGCCGACAGCCGCCTATTCTTCCGCACGCGCACTGGTATCATCTGTGTTTCCAACGAGGCAAAGTAGAGGACTGACATATGAATAAACTCGCCCGCCCCACCCTTTTGCTCGCCTTGTGTCTGGCGACCACCGCCGTGGCTGCCGGCCCGGTCATTTCCATTGTGTCCGGCCCCAAGGCTGCCAAGCTTGAGCAAATGGCCGCAGAGGAAGTCGCCTCGCAGATGACCAGCCTCTTTGGTGCCAAGGTGAAAACCACCACCAAGCTTGAGCACACCGCAAACGTGGTACTCATCGGCAACCCGAAGACAAATCCCGCGATTGCAGAATTGATGGGTGACAATTGGCCCGATCTTGGTGACCAAGGCCATCTGCTGAAGTCCATCAAGACCGAGCACGGCATTGTGTTGGTGGTCGGTGGCGGCAGCCCCGTGGCCACCTACTGGGCCGCTGCCGAGTTGGGCCACCACTTCGGCATCCGCCGCCTCTTGCACAGGGATTTCCCGCCATTAATCCAGCCAAAGTTTTCGCTAGCGGAAATCAACGTACAGCTTGAGCCCAACTTAGAGATTCGAGCTTGGCGCACGATTGGCGCGGGGCCCGACAGCCAAGAATCGTGGTCGCTGGCGGAACACAAACTGCGACTCCGACAACTGGCAAAGCTCAAGTTTAATTGCATCGTACTGTCCCTCCACGCCTGGCAACCGTTCACGCATTTTGAGCACGGCGGCATCAAGAAACGAACCGGCGTGCTCTGGCATGGCAAAACCTTTCGAGTCGACGGCGAAACCGCTGGCCGCGCCGCCTTTGGCCGGGACCGTATCTTTAACAATCCAGACTTTAAGAATGCCAAGACCTACCAGCAGCGGCATGAAGCTGGTGTAAAACTCGTCCAAGGCATTATGACAGAAGCCCGCTCTCTGGGCATGCGCGTGGTGCTGGAAATCAACACAATGGAATTCCCAATTGAGTTTGCACCAATATTTAATGGTATTGAAAACCCCGCTGACGCAATTTCATTCAGCCTTAAAATTGGGGGGGTGACCAAGCCCATGAGAGAAGTGTTGGGGGCGCTGGTTGAAACTAGGATGGAATCGCTGCGTGACCTGTATCCTGACGTAGGCGGCATCGCGCAACGCCTCGACACTCCCCGCCAACTAGACACGTTTATTATGGCCAAAAACGGTCCAAAGATGGTGCGATACAGGTGTAAACCACTGGAGATTGGCAACCGCATCGGGAATGTCCTTCCGCAATTCGATCTGGATGCCCTGCACAAGGCGACTCAACAAGCCCGGGAAAATAACCGAAACGGGTTTGTGGCCGTCTGCCGATTGGCGGACGATATGAACACCCCAGTGTTTTACCTGTCGCGCGCAGGGTTTGATATAAAATTTACTCCCAAAAAGGCGGTGGATGCACTGGTGACACCCATCAGCGGCGCGGGCGTAGGCGGGCGGATTGCAATCGGCTTCGACCATTTGGCCAAGGCCGGTGCGCTAGTAGACAAGCACGGCCCGAAGATCGCCACACTGCATCCGGAGGTCATCATGCAACATTACACGTTGAACGAGCCAGTTCCGGAATGGTGGGCGGAGGCGAAAGGAGGCTTTGCGATGGCGATGAACGAAATGTACCGCGCCAACACCCGCGCGCGTGGCGGAGCGCGGGAGTACAGCTTGTATCTCGCAAAGAGGTTTGAGTTCGCGCTGCATTATTTCACCTGCCTTGAGGCCACGCGGCTGGCCGGCATCGCCAAGGCCAAGAACGACAAGGAAGCGCAGGCCGAGCAACTCGACAAGGCGGTGGAAGCCATGCACAACGCGCTGGGTGCCATGGCCGACGTGGACCGCAACAACGCCGACCGCGGCCTTATCGCCGCGCTCAACGAGTACGGATTCCGACCACTGTTGCGAGAGCTCGAAAAAACCGACCCCTGATCGCCGATGGCTCTTGTCGACTGGATCATCGTCGCCGTCTATGCGGTCACTACGCTGGGCTTGGGCTGGCACTTTGGTCGGCAGCAAAAAAGCACCAAGGAATACTTCATCGGCTCCGGCCGCATGAACCCCACGCTCATCGGCGTGTCCCTCTTCGCCACGCTGCTGAGCACCATTACCTATCTTGCACTGCCTGGCGAAACGATCGGCAAGGGCCCAGTGTATCTGGCCAACTTTATTGTGTACCCGCTCGTTTTCCTCGTGCTCGCGTACATCGTACTGCCGGTTTACATGCGGCAAAAAAAAGTAACCAGCGCATACGAACTGCTGGAAAAACAGCTTGGGGTTAGCATCCGACTTCTGGGCGTGGTGATGTTCCTGATGCTACGACTAGTTTGGATGTCGCTATTGATTTTCATGACCGCCAAGGCCATCGCGGTCATGACGGGGGTGGATGAAAAATGGGTGCCGCTGATTGTGGTAATCACCGGCGTGTTTGCCGTTACTTACACCTCGCTTGGTGGTTTGCGTGCAGTGGTCATCACTGACTTACTGCAAACCATTCTCCTCTATGGAGGCGCACTGCTGGTAATCGGAACGGTAACGTGGAAGATGGGCGGCCTTGGCTGGTTCCCCACAGAGTGGCAGGGTGACATCTGGGAATCACAACCCATTATCAGTGCCGACCCCTCCACCCGAATTACCTTGGTAGGCACGCTGCTGTCAGTTTTCCTGTGGATGGTCTGCACTGCAGCCGGCGACCAAGTCTCGGTGCAGCGCTACATGGCCACCGAGAACGCGACAACGGCACGAAAGGCCATGACCATTTGGCTTATCGTCGGTTGTATCGTTGGGGTGACACTCGGGCTGGTAGGCTTTGCTCTGCTTGGCTATTTTCAAGCAAACCCTGAACTCCTGCCAAGCGACATCACTCTCAAGGACAATGCGGATAAGATTTTCCCCTTTTTCATAGCCGAGCATCTCCCACCAGTGGTCACCGGCCTGGTAGTGTCAGGCCTATTTGCCGCCGCCATGTCCAGTGTGGACTCGGGCGTCAACTCTATCACCGCCGTGACCATGACCGATTTCCTTGAGCGATTCGGCCACAAGCCAGAAACCGATGACCAGCACGTTCGTTTCGCCCGCGTCATGGCCGTGGTTATCGGTGTCATCGTAGTTGGCCTAAGTTCTGTCATCGGCCTGATCCCAGGCAACTTCATGGCCGTCACCAACAAGACTGTCAACCTACTGGTGGTACCCATCTCCCTGCTCTTTTTCTTCGCGCTATTCGTGCCTTTCTCCAATACCAAGGGCGTCTGGCTGGGGGCCATTGCCAGCATCACCACAGCAGTATTGATTGGCTACTGCGGGCAAATCTTTGGGCAAATTCCGGGAGAAGGCGGCACACTGATCGACCCAATTAGTTTCCAATGGATATCGCCTGCAGCTCTGCTGGTGGGAATAGGCGTAGGATTGGCGGCTTGCAAGATTTTCGCTATCAACAGCAAACACAATGATCATTAAAATCACCAAACTGGTCACACTGTGCCTCGGTCTTTGTTGTTCATGTTCCACCAGCAAGATTCTGCTGGACGCCCCGGCCCGACAAAAATGTTTCCAAGTGCTGCGTGAGGGGTTGAAGTCCGACGCATTCTGGCCGTCGATGCATGCTGCCGAGGCACTGACCTTGGCGGGGAATAGCAAGGAAGTCCGCCGACTCCTTGAGACCAAATTGCAGGCCGAAACTGACGATCGCCGGCGCTGCGGGTTGGCACGTGAATTGGTCCGCGCGGGCGACATGGCGAAGAGTGCGGTGATGCTCAATATTTTAAAGGGCAATAACTCATACGGCCATGTGCATGCAGCCGAGAGCCTGTACAAGGTCGGCTGGAACGGCAATGACGCCCCGTTGCGCGCTGCATTTGAGCAAAAGAAAAACGATATCCTGCGCCTCATGGCCGCCGGTGCGCTCGCCAAGCATTCCGAAGATGCCAAGGCAATGGCTTTCCTTCGCGAGCACATGCGCACTAGTACCGACCCGGCGCAATTTCGCATCACCGCCTGGCTGCTGGGACGCATTGGTGGCGCTAAAGATGCCGCGCTCATCAAGGCCCGCTTAAAGGATACGCCTAACGCCCTGACGCGCGCCTACCTTGAGCATGCCCTCGCCGCACTGGGCGATGCTGACGGGCAGGCCGCACTGGTGAGTAATCTCGAGTCCGAGGACCCCGGCAGTAAAGTTTATGCTGCGGTCTTCGCCGGCGACGCGAGGATGACCTCCGTAAAACGCCAGCTCACTTCCCTGTTAAATTCCAATCATCTCGACACCCGCATTCGCGCCGCGCAATCGCTTCTGGTGTTGGCGCACTGAACCATGCAAATTCGCCGCGCATGAGAAAAAGCAAGACTCTCGCCCGCATACGCAACGGGGACGCGATCCGCTCCTGCGTGCTGGGCCATTTCATCCCAGCGTACATTTGCCATGCGGCGCGTGCCGGTTACGACTGCATTTGGATCGATCTTGAGCACCGAGCCATGACCACCCGCGAAGTGCAGGCGCTGCTGGCATTCTCGCACCTTTACGACATCGACATCCTTCTACGCCCACCCACTCTCGAAAAGACTGGCATCTACCGTTATCTCGAGGATGGCGCGGCGGGCGTCATGATCCCATTCGTTTGCACGCCGGAGAAAGCTCGGTCGCTGGTGGAATCCGTCAAGTTCCCACCCATCGGGAATCGCGGTATCGACAACGCCGGACTTGATGCCGATTTCCACATTCACGACCCAGACGAATACGTCGCGTGGGCCAACCGCGAGACTTTTCTTGCAGTACAAATCGAAACGCCCGAGGCCGTCAATAATGCCGAGGCCATCGCTGCAGTGGAAGGTGTGGACATCCTCTTCATTGGTCCCGGGGACCTTGGCCTGCGNCTNCGCCANTCCGGCGAGATGTCACTCGACGACGCGTGGGAAGCTGTGGCGACCGCCTGCAAGAAACACAANAAGGCGTTTGGTGCGCCCACGCTCGGTCTCGAGGAGATGAAAAAACGTCACCAACAAGGCGCACAACTGCTGGTCAACAGCTCCGAGTTTCACGATTTCTCCAGCGGGCTCTCGGAGGCAATTCACCAATACGAACAACTCGATTAAAATGAATCTGAACGGAAAAACCGCTCTTGTCACCGGCGCGGGCCGCGGTATTGGGAAAGGCTGCGCACTGGAACTGGCCCGGCAAGGTGCAGACATAATCATCAACGACCGCACCGGCAGTCCTGACCTCGCATCAACGGCGGATGAAATCCGCGCCCTTGACCGTCAGTGTACTCCAATCGAGGCCGATGTGTTTTCCCGCCAAGGCTGCGCGCAACTGGTTGAAGACGCGGTAGCAACCGCCGACAGAATTGACATTCTAGTCAGCAACCCCGCCTTCAGCCGGCGTGGTGATTTTCTGGACTACGATACAGAACTGTTCGAAAAAACCCTGCAAGGCACACTCGCTGGCGGATTCCACATGGGGCAGCTTGTATCTCGGCACATGGTGGAACATGGCGGTGGTGGCAAGATCGTATTTATTTCCAGCGTTCATGGCCAGATGCCGCTGGGCCGTGCCATTTCGTATAACGCGGCCAAGGCTGGCTTGGACCACCTCGCGCGGTCCATCGCCGTGGAACTTTTGCCGCATCGCATCAATGTGAACGTGATCGCCCCCGGCTGGATAGACACGCCCGGCGAACACGAAACATTTCCCGAGGACACAATCGCAAAGGAAGGCGCAAAGCTGCCTTGGGGAAGGTTAGGACGTCCCGATGAGATCGGTAGCGCCGCCGCCTTCCTCTGTTCCGATGCCGCNGACTACATCACCGGCGTGGTGCTGCCCGTTGACGGNGGCTTTCGGTACCGCGACTGCCAGCCAAACGCACTGCCACGTGAAGCCGATTGACCATGGCCGTGACGCTGCAAGCGGAACAGTTTGAGGGGTGCCGGCCAGGCCCACACCTGCTTATCACCGCAGGCGTCCATGGAGACGAGCATGTGCCGATGCACGCCGTCCGGGAATTGATCCGGATCTTTCGCGATGGAACCCACCATCAATCCCTGNGCGGCAAGCTCACACTTGTGCCAGTGGTGAACGAATCCGCCTTTGCCCGCAATCACCGATGTGGCACTGACGACCTCGACCTCGCCCGCACCTGTCCCGGCAACCCGGACGGGACAGTAACTGAACAAACCGCCCATGCCCTAAGTTTGCTGATACAAAGCGCTGACTACTACATTGACCTGCACACTGGCGGCACCGGCCTGNCTGTCTTCCCNTTGGCCGGTTATTGCCTGCATCCCGACGAAGCGATTTTAGGAACACAACGGCAAATGGCGAAGGCATTCAACCTGCCCTTTGTTTGGGGAACGTCTGCAGAACTCGAGGGCCGTTCGCTTTCCGTCGCACGTGACGCCAAGGTGCCCGCCATTTACGTGGAATACCTCGGTGGACTGTCACCCTGCACCGAAGGGCGGACAGCCTGCGTGGAGGGCTGCTTGAACGTCATGAGCACACTTGGAATGCTCGACCGCGATCTCCCCGCCAACGCCATCGAGGAAGTCGTCGAGGATTCACGCCCGCAATCCGGTCACATGCANATCTGCAATCCTGCACCGATGACGGGNTTTCTCGAATTATTGGTNGAACTGGGACAAAAGGTGAAGACCGGCGACCCGATTGCTAGCATCGGAAGCATATGTGGCAACCGGGATTGCATCGTGAAATCCAAACAGGACGGTCGCGTGATTGTCCTGCGCANATACCCGGTCGTNAATGAAGGTGAAGCCATCGGCGTGGTGGCGGAGAGNACCGAATGAGCATCTGGAACTGGGCCGACAAACTGCAGCCCGTGCCCTCGNCGGCGCGCATCTCACTTGGAGAAGGCAGCACACCGCTGGTCCGCTCACGTACAATCGGGCCATCGGCAGGAATGGATAACCTATTCTTCAAACTGGAATCCGGGAACCCCACCGGCTCGTACAAGGACCGGTTCGCGGCGGCGGCGATCTCCCACATGATGGCACGCGGCGAGACCACCTGTATCGCTACTTCCAGTGGCAACACTGGCGCCTCGCTTGCGGCATACTGCGCCGCGGCCGGAATTCGGTGTCGAATTGCCATCGTGGAATTGGCTCCCACCGCCAAGCTGCAGCAAATGATGGCTTACGGCGCGGAAATCTTCCGCGTGAAAGGCTTCGGCTCCGACGCTGCCACAACTGGGCAGGTCATCNAAAAACTCGAGACNCTTGGCAAGCAACCTAGGCATGCCTTGCAGATCAGCGCCTTTAGATACAGTCCACTGGGCATGGAAGGTGTTGAGACGCTGGCGCATGAATTGGCGGAAGAATGCGGCGGACAACTGCACCATGTGTTCTGTCCCGCTGGTGGCGGTGGATTAACACTGGCGGTGGCAAGCGGATTTGCCAAGAGTGGCTGCCACCCGGCTGTACACTGTGTCCAGCCAGAAGGCAACGACACCATTGTCAGCGCNCTGCGTTCGGGTGAAACTGCCGGGCGTGACGTGGCCAGCACGACNACTATTAGCGGCCTGCAAGTCGCCAAGGTAATTGACGGNAACGAGGTCATTCCTGCATGTCGGGAATCCAATGGCACCGGCTACTTGGTGAGCGACGAGGAAGTCTGGAATGCACAGCATCGCCTTGCTCGAGAGGAAGGAATTTTCTGCGAACCTGCCGGCGCAACTGCATTGGCGGGNNTGCTAAAAGCAGTGGAATCAGGTGAAATCAAGACTGACACCGCTGCTGTTTGCCTAGTTACGGGAAGTGGATTTAAAGACTCAACGTCAATCGANAGAATCAACACTGAATCGGATTGCCCATTGATCTCACTGGAAGAGATTAGCTAGAGCTTAGGCGGGATATTAAAGTCAAAGATCCGTCGGNAAATTGGTCAGCTGTTCCACGCCATCGGCCGTGACAAGATAGTTTTCCTCTATCCGGATGCCCGCCCGCAATGTTTCATTGTATAANCCGGGTTCAGCGGTAAAAACCTCCCCTTCCTGAAACGTGTCATCCCAACGATCGTTCAGGTGTGGTGCCTCGTGCGGAAACAGGCCGATGCCGTGACCAAGATGGTGACAAAATGAGCCCTCTTCATGCTCATCAAGNATGACCTGTGCCTCGCGAAACANCGAAGCGCATGAGACACCCGGCTTGACTGTGGCAACCACGTGGNCGAGCACAGAAACAATCACTTCGCGCGCCTCAAGCTGTGAGTCCGTCGGCTGCCTATTCACGGCAAAAGTACGGCAGTTATCAGCGAAGTAACCTCGATACGCCGGCCCAAGGTCGAGCACAAACAATTCTCCGCTCCTTGCGGCTCGATTCCGCGGCGGNCCACCCGGAGAGTTACATTGATAATCGTTTCCCGTTCCCGTCAACGGCTCGCCTATGGCCTCAACNGCAGCGGCTTGCAACTCATTAAACACTTGTAGCTCGGTGATGCCCGGCTCAATGATTTCCCGCGCGCGCGAATACATGGCCTCAGTGCCATTAATGGCGTGACGAATCATCGCCAATTCGTCGGCATCCTTGCACCGCCGCAATCGCTGGATATCCGGTTCAATATCCACCAGCATCGACAGATTAGAGACACAGAGTGCTTCGCCAATCGCTTTTCCTCCAACAGAGCCTTCGATGGCCAACCGCTTCACAGATTTCCCTTCATTTAATACAGCAGACACCGCACAGGCTTGATCCTGACGCAGCGTGGCATTCCATTGGGCTTCAAAAGTTTGTACCCGATCGGCAGCGTGACGGTCGGGTTCAGTATTAGGTGCGATTAACAGACATCCATCACGATCTATGCGTATGGCAGCAAACATCAAGTGATGCGGCCGGAAGCCGGTGAAATACTGCACGTGTTCTGGAAGGACCAAGACTGCGACATCCGCTTTGGCAGATTCGACAACCTCAAGCAACCTTTGCTGCCGTTCACGGCAAAGATTCAAATCGAGTTGCGGCAAAACTTCGGACATGAATGTAGTCGCGGCACAGCCGCGGCTGGCGGTACAATTATGCCAGTCCAATGATTTGTGAAAGAACGGAATCCGTCGCATGACCGAGAACCCGTCCATCTTGGTGATCGGCGTCGGGTCTATTGGCGAACGGCACTTGCGATGCTTTCAAAGCACAGGTCGCTGTAGCTTGGTGCTGTGCGAGCCGATGACGGAACGACGTGAGAAAGTGTCCGCCAAATATGGCGTCCGCGCGTATGCCACCGTGGAAGAAGCACTAGATGTTAGACGATACAATACCGCGATTATCGCCGCACCTGCGCCGTCTCACGTTCCTATAGCCACGCAACTCACTCAGCATGACATGCATTTACTGATCGAGAAGCCGCTCAGTGTTTCACTAGATGGCATTGAGAATTTGCGGCAACTCGTTAGCAAACAGCAAACACAAGTCGCAATTGGATACTCAATGCGTTCCTATCCAGCATTAGCTGAGATGAAGAAGGCCATCGACTCTGGTCGCCTTGGAAAGCCCGTTGAAATTGTTGTCACTGCTGGCCAGCATTTTCCATTTTACCGACCCGCGTACCGCGAAATCTACTACACCGACCAATCCCAAGGTGGTGGTGCTATACAAGATTGCGCAACTCATTTCCTGAACACTGGCGAATGGCTTGCGGGCCCAATCACTAGTCTAGTGACTGACGCGGAACATTGTGTGCTGAAGGATGTGGATGTGGAGGACACAGTTCATCTCATCACGCGACATGGAACAGTGATGGGGTCTTATTCTATCAACCAACATCAGCACCCAAACGAATGCCGGATCACCGTGATTTGCGACAGCGGCGCAGCGCGCTTTGAATTATCCGGCCACCGATGGCTCACCGCATCTGAGCCTGGTGGTGAATGGCGGCTTGAGGGTGAGTTTGAAGTGGATCGAGACAGCGCCTACNTTCGTCAGGCAAACCGGTTTCTCGATCAAATTGACGGAAAGAATGGTCCGACTTGTTCACTGGATGAGGGCATCCAGACTTTGAAGGTAAACCTTGCCGCTTTGCNCTCTTGGAAAACACGACAATGGGTTGATATTTAGCAATGATGGATCCGACGATTGACGAGTTGTTTGACTTGCGTGGAAAGACCGTTCTGGTCACAGGTGCTTCAGGTTGGCTGGGCAGTGCATTTGCCCAGGCACTGGCCGAAGCTGGCGCCAACGTGATTGCTTCCAGTCGCGATGCCTCAACTGCGAAAGCCACCGCCGCCAAGTTGCCCACGCCCCACGACAACACCCACCACTCTGTAGAGTTGGACCAGTTGGATGCAGATTCCGTCCAGCGCGGTTTCGATGCCGCCGTGGCGACAGCCGGACAGGTAGACATCGTTGTCAACAACGGTCACGCGGCAAACGCCAGTGACCTCGCACAGGTGACACCTGATGAGTTCAACTCTGTGCTCGCAAACGCCACTGGTTATTTTCTTCTGGCACGCTGCCTTCGCGACCATGTGGTGGATCGCAACATGGCAGGTAATGTCATCCTGATCGGCAGCATGTACGGCTTGGTTGCATCTTACCCCGATGCCTACGAGGGAATCTGTTCCGCCAGCCCGGTCTCTTATCATGCGTTGAAAGGTGGACTCATNCANATGACACGGCACNTGGCGGTTTACTGGGCTAAGGACAATGTGCGGGTAAACTGCTTGAGCCCTGGNCCGTTTCCCGGACCGAGCGCACCAGACAAAATGGTAAAGCGACTAGAAACAAAATCTCCTATGGGCAGGATGGGAAAGCCGCACGAGTTGAAGGGCGCACTGGTCTTTCTGGCAAGCGAGGCNAGCAGCTACATGACAGGCCAGAATATAACGGTCGATGGTGGCTGGACAGCGTGGTAGGGGTTGGTGGGAGCGGTGGGATTCGAACCCACAACCAACGGCTTAAAAGGCCGCTGCGCTACCATTGCGCCACACTCCCGTTCAAGGGGCGCGCATGGTGAAGCAGGGGCGATGGAGGATCAAGTCTATTCCCGCCGTCAACGGGGACGGTACTGGAGCTGAGCACGGGGCAGGAGCCGCNTAAGGTTTTCGATACGCTGTTCGTCCANNGNATGGGTTCTAAGAAAAAAAGGACGGCTCGCTCCTCCCTGATCGCGCTTGTACTTGGAAAAGCGTTCCCAGAAGGCAATGGCCTCGGCAGGGTCATAGCCGGCCCTGGCCATATAGATCAGCCCAATGGCATCGGCCTCAGATTCCTGTAGGCGACTGTGGGGCAACATGCGACCAAACGTCAGGCCAAGCCCATAAGCGCCGAAGATCAAGGCGCGTGTGCCGTTGTCAAGGTCAGCCAGAGAATTGACAAGGGCAATGCCAACCAGCTGAGCGCTCATCTGTTCACTCATTTGCTCAGCGCCATGGCGTGCAACGGCGTGGGCAACCTCGTGTGCAATGACTGTAGCGAGACCAGCGTCGGTCTTGGCAATTGGAATCATGCCGCTGTGCACACCAACCTTGCCGCCCGGCAGACAGAAGGCATTTGGCTGGTTGTCCTGAAACAAGACAAACTCCCATTCCGCACGCGGCAGATTGGCAACCTCCGCGATGCGCGCACCAACACGTTGGACCATNGCGGTGGCATTTTTATCGGTGCTCAAAGGTTTGCCCTCGCGCACCTCCGCAAAAGCCTGACGGCCAAGCTGAATTTCCTGCCCGGGCGAAATCAGCATGAACTGCGTGCGACCGGTCTCGGGCACAACAGCGCAAGCGCTACAAAAAACCAGCATCAAAGCGGCNATTTGCAGGCATGTCCTCCTTGTGAACACGATAGGAATTAATCAGATTCTTGCAGAGATTTCAAGCCATTCGGCCTTGGCGTGCGGCGNTGGCGGTGGCATGGTGGCGGCNAGGAGATGAAAATCAACCTGGCATATGGCGAGGGGCGACTACCCATTGAATGTCCCGGGGATCGCGTTACAGTAATCCAGCCGGCGGACAAACCGGGGCTACCCGATGAAGAAGCGGCNGTGTTGAAGGCGCTGGAGTCACCCATCGGTGCGAAGCCGTTGCAGTCGCTTTGCAGTCCGGATACCCGCGTGTGTATCCTGTTCACCGACATCACGCGCGCAACGCCCAATGACCGCATAATTCCCTGGTTGCTGAATCATCTGGACCATGTGCCGCGTGACAACATCACGCTGTTAAACCAAACCGGCACACACCGCCCCAACACCGACGAGGAATTGCGCCGGATGCTCACACCGACGGTGGTGGAAAACTATCGTGTGATCAATCACCGCTGCGAGGCAACTGATGAACTAGTGCAGTTGGGAGAGACCCGCGGGGGAGCGCCGGCTCTGTTAAACAGGCACGCGGTGGAAGCCGACCTGCGAATCGTGACGGGATTCATCGAGCCGCATCTGTTTGCGGGCTTCAGTGGCGGGCCAAAAGGACTAATGCCAGGTGTTGCCGGACTGGAGACAGTAATGAGCAATCACGGCGCGAAGAATATTGGCGACCCCAACGCGACTTTTGGTGTGACTCATGGCAATCCCATTTGGGAAGAAATCCTTGAGATAGCCCAGCGCACCGGCCCAACGTTTATGCTGAACGTGACGTTGAACGAAGAACGGCGGATCACAAACGTGTTTGCCGGCGACCTCGTGGAGGCACACCGCGCGGGCTGCGAATACGTGAAAGCCTCCGCGATGCAGCCGTGTGAAGAGCCATTTGATATTGTGGTGACCACCAACAGCGGCTACCCGCTGGACCTCAACCTCTACCAAGGCGTCAAAGGCATGAGCGCGGGCGCGCGAGTAGTAAAGGAAGGTGGCACACTGATTCTTGCATGTGAATGCCGCGAGGGTGTGCCGGGAGACAGCCCGATGGATCACTTTTTGCGTGAGGCATCCAGCCCAGAAGAGATTCTCACAATGCTGACCACCCCCGGCTTTGAGCGGCCCGAGCAATGGCAAGCGCAGATCCAAGCGCTGGTGCAAAGACGAGCTGAAGTTTTGGTGCACAGTTCGCTGGATGCTGACACCCTGTGCAACGCACATCTCAAACCTTGCACAAATATTTCCGCCACGCTTGCCGAGCGCATGGGGCCGGACACAACCTTGGCAGTGCTGCCACAGGGACCGTTAACGATACCCTATCTAAATGGGCATTGTGAATAACCTTGGCTTCACCACGCCGGGGCTTTAAAGTACAAAGACTACAGCCATCCGGCTGCAAAAGGAGGATATTCATGACAAAGGTGTTGTATCGACGTGTGTTTTCTATATTGATTCCGTTAGTGTTCGTGACTCTGGCCACGCCTTCGGCAGATGCCCAACGCTTCCCACGCCCTGCCGATAAACCCAAGGGACCGTTACGGCCGAACATCATTATGATTGTGGCCGACGACCTTGGTTACGGCGATCTCGGCAGCTACGGACAGAAGTGGATAAAGACACCTAATCTGGATCGACTGGCCGCCGAAGGCATGCGGTTCACGGATGCCTATGCTGGTTCCTCAATTGGCTGCGCCTCAAGGGCATCGTTGATGACCGGTTTTCACATGGGCCACAGCTACATTCGCGGTAACAAAAATATATCCCTGCGCGCCAAGGACATCACACTGGCAATGATGCTGCGCAAAACCGGCTACAAGACACTGGCTATCGGCAAGTGGGGACTGGGACTGGACAACACACCGGGCGAGCCGTTCCGCCAGGGCTTTGAGCACTGGGTTGGCTTCCTCGATCAAACGCACGCGGATAACAATTACCCACAGTTCCTCTGGCGGTTCGAACCCGGCTTCAAAGGCGTAAACGCATGGAACGGCCCCGTGAAGATTCATCGCAACCGTGATGGTCGTCGGCTGGACTATGCACAGGATCTTTTCACCCGAGCCGCCCTTAACGCCATCCGCATCCATCGGCCCGCGTTTGACAACAAGTACCGGCCATTCTTCATGTACCTTGCCTACACCACCCCCCATGCCAACGCAGACCTGTACCGCAAGACCGGCAACGGTATGGAGGTGCCGCACAACCGTCCATACGACCAATACACTTGGCCCATGGCGGAGAAAAATAAAGCTGCCATGATCACCCGTCTGGACGATGATATTGGTAAAATCATGGCCCGCTTGCGGCAGTATGACATGGACAAGGACACGATTGTGATCTTCACCAGCGACAATGGTCCGCATGCAGAGGGGGGCAACAACCCGGGATACTTCCGCAGTGCGGGGAATTTCCGCGGCATCAAGCGCAGCCTTTACGAGGGAGGCATACGCGTGCCTTTGATTGTGCGATGGACCGGCAAGACCAAGGCGGGCGCCACCTCCGAATTACCGGTTGCCCACTGGGATTTCATGCCAACGCTCTGCCAAGCCGCACGCACCGCGCCGCCTCGCGATGGGGATGGCATCTCGTTCCTGCCCACACTGCAGGGCCTGCCGCAGACGCGTAAACACGAGCAACTATACTGGGAAATCCACGAGACAGTATCACTTCAGGCCGTGCGCATGGGCAAATGGAAAGCCGTTCGGCCCGCGCCTGGCAAGGCGCTTGAGCTGTATGATCTAAAAGCGGATCCCGGCGAGCAAAAAAATGTGGCCGCCCAGAATCCCGATGTAATCATCAAGCTGGAGAATTTCCTGCGCACGACACGAACCAAGTCCCAGCACTGGCCCATCAAGATGGCGAACAACTAGTGTCGCGATATTCCCGACGCACCCCGGCTACTTGGCCGGGTTTTTTTTCTTCGCAGCCTCAAGTTCGGCCGGCGTCGGTGGAAAACCCAGCGCTACGCAGCGGAAGCCAGAATGCGAAATGCTGGAGTCCGGAGTGGTCTTCATACGGTGAAATGGCCGAAAGGCACCGCAATACAAATCCGTACACAAATATGAGCCACCACGCTGTATGCGTTTCCAAGCACCGGGCTCTCTGGGATCGAAGCTGGTGTTCGGGCCTGGCGGATTCTTCTTGGGACTATTCTTGTAATAGTCTGGCATGTACCAGTCGGCGCACCACTCCCAGACATTACCCGCCATATCGCGGAGNCCAAAGCCATTGGGAGGNAATTGCCCAACCGGAGCAGTGTATTTGAATTTGTCGCGCAGGGTGTTCTGTGTGGGAAACCGACCGTGCCAGATGTTTGCCATCGGCTGGCCCTTNGGTTCAATTTTCTCACCCNAGATATATTCGCGCCCATCAGCGCCACCACGTGCGGCGTATTCCCACTGCGCCTCGGTAGGCAACTGTTTTTTCGCCCACTTGCAGTAAGCCACCGCGTCATGCCAGCAGATATGCACCACAGGATGTTGTTCTTTGCCCTTGATGTTTGAGGTCGGTCCCTGTGGGTGACGCCAGTTTGCACCCGGTACATAGCGCCACCACTGGAAATGCGTCTGGGGCGCTCGCAATTGATTTAACGGAATCAACTGTGCCGGAGGAGTGAAGACAATCGATCCTGGCTTGCGAAATTGCGGCAATGTTCCCGGCGGAAACAATTCAGGTGCTTCCTCCGGTGTCCGTTCGGAATAAGTCTTATACTTGGTAGCCTTCACAAACGCGGCAAACTGCTCATTCGTCACTTCCGTCCGATCCATCCAGAACCCGTCCAGTGCCACCTCATGAACCGGTCGCTGGTCTTCCGAGTCACCAATGTTTGATCCCATCTTGAACTTGCCAGCTGGAATCCAGACCATGCCCTCGATCAAAAACGGACGCTTAGACGCATCCGCTGCTATGAGACCGGCAGTCATCAGAAAGACCGAAGCCCAAAGAGATAGTTTCACGTTTTTCTTCATTAGCGGGAATCCTCAGCGCAATGTACCGCAAACCTACGGTAAGGCCAAGTCAATGTTTGTCATCGGCATCGCGCCGTGCGCGGTGCTCGTCGAACCTTCGCTTCATCACAATATTAGCGCCAATTAGCCAAACCACCAGCACCACGAACCCCAACTGCATGAACAGTCGCTCGTGTTGCGGCCAAGCCATGCCCAGCATCCATATAAATGTGATAGCCCCTCCAAGCCCGAGAAATCCAAGCAAATACCACGGCCATACATATTTACGTGGCGGATCGTTCTCGGGCTCATTGGTCATGCGCGTCAAGTTATGGCCCGGACGAAAAATGGCAAAACAAATCGCCCACTGCCCTGCCCTGTGCCAAGCTGCGGCATGGCTGACACGCCACTCCAACCCGGCACGCTTTACCTCGTTGCCACGCCCATTGGCAACCTCGAGGATATCACTCTGCGCGCTCTGCGAACCTTGCGCGAATGCAACGTGGTAGCCGCCGAGGACACCCGACGTGCCGGCCAGTTGCTGAAACATTTCGAAATCCAAAAGCCCCTCGTGAGCTGCCACAAATTCAATGAAGCCCGGAAATCCAGCAGCCTGTGTCAACGATTGTCTAATGGGGAAACGGTGGCGCTGGTCTCCGATGCCGGCATGCCTGGCATCAGCGACCCCGGTCAAAGGTTGGTGCGTGCGGCACTGGCGGCGGGTGCACGCGTGGAGCCGGTTCCAGGCCCCTGTGCATTGGTCGCAGCTTTGGCGGCCAGCGGGCTGCCAACAGAGGAATTTCACTTTGTCGGCTTTCCGCCCCGTAAAAGCGGCGCCCGACGACGACAACTGGAGATGCTAACAGAGATACCTGGAACGCTTGTGTTTTACGAATCGCCGCACCGCATAGGACGACTGCTGGCAGAACTGACTGCGCTTTGGCCAGAGTGCCCCGTGGTGCTATGCCGTGAGTTGACAAAGAAATTTGAAGAGCACCTGCACGGCACCGCAGCGGACTTGGCCGCCCGGTTCAAAGACCGAAAAGCCAAGGGCGAATTCGTTGTGCTCTGTGGCGAGCCGAGATCAGCGCTTGCCAAGACGAGTGGAGATGATTGAATGCGCGCCGCCCTGCAATGAGCAACCTGCTATACATCGGCAACATTCCGTATCGAGCCTCAGCGGAGGAGCTGGAGGCGCACTTTGCGTCGGCCGGCGGCGTGGTCAAGGTGGATCGGCTAACCGAACGTGATAAGGGCCGAAACCGAGGCTTCGCATTTATACAGATGGAATCGGAAGACTACGCGGCATGTGCGGTAAAGGAGTTGAACGGGGCAGAATTCCAAGGGCGCAATCTGCGGGTGGTCATCGCTCGGCCGGATGACGAATGATCACAAGAATTTGCCGGGGTTCAGAATGCTTTTGGGATCGAGCGCTCTCTTGACGGCCCGGTGAGCCTTCCGGACAGCTGGCGGAGCAGCCAAGGTCCACCACGGTTTTTTCGCAATACCAATCCCGTGCTCACCAGTGATGGCACCGCCAAGACGGAGGACGCCTTTAAACAAGTCATCCAGCGCGGCATTGCAGTGCTTCATAAAAGAAGGACGCGATTCATCCAACATGAGATTCACGTGAATGTTGCCGTCGCCGGCATGGCCAAAGCAGGCAACTGCAATGCCGTGTTTCTTTTGCAGTCTGGCGGCAAGAGCAAAGAGATTTTCCACCTGTCCACGGGGCACGACGACGTCCTGATTAATCTTGGTAAGACCGGTGTCGCGCAGGGAGTAGGAAAACTCACGGCGAACAGCCCAAACCCGTTCGCAGGCACGGTGCCCATTGGCTCGTTGGAGGAAAACGGGTTGCTCGCTGCGGATAATTCTGCCGAGCGCATCCATCTCGGTTCGGACAGCGGCACGCTGACCGTCCAGTTCCACGATCAGGTGAGCGCGGCAGCCGTCGAACATTTTGGTGCCAGTACGTTTCCGGGCAGCGGCAAGAGTGAAATGGTCGGCCAACTCCACGGCGCAAGGAAGAAACCCCTTTGCAAACAGGTTACGAACGGCTCGCGTGGCGCGCCTCATGGTCTTAAAGCCGGCGGAATAGTTGGCGCGATACGGAGGCAGTGGAAGAAGTTTTATAGTGGCCTCGGTGACGACTCCCAGCAAGCCTTCGGAGCCCGTGAAAAGGCGGGCAAAATCGAAGCCTGTCTTGTTCTTGTGAACGCGCCCACCAAAGCGTGCGGTACTGCCATCAGCCAACACGGCCTCAAGGCCCAGAACATAATCGCGGGTGGTTCCATATTTTACGCTACGCGGACCACCGGCGTTGGTGGCAATGTTGCCACCAATGCTGCAGTCGGCCCGACTAGCGGGATCTGGCGGATAATAGAGACCCAGTGCCTCTGCACGCTCCTGAAGATCGGCGGTGACGACACCGGGTTGTACAACGGCAACAAAGTCAGTGGCACTGATTTCTCGGATGCGGTTCATACGCGCCAGCGAAAGTGCGATGCCGCCACGGGCTGGAACGCAGCCACCCACATATCCAAAACCTGCACCTCGTGCGGTGACCGGGATGCAGTGGCGCGAGGCAAATTTGAGAATTTGAGAAACCACGGTGGTGGTACGCGGCAGAGCAACGGCATCGGGCATACTGGCGGCAAACCACTTGTCGCCAGAATGAGCGGCGCGGGCTTTCTCATCCAGCCGCAATACACCGCGAGGCAATCGGTGGGCCAAGGCGGCAAGTTGTCGGGATGAGTCAGCCATGTTCGGCAAGTAACGTCCGGGCATCATCGGCCTGCGATGCCGGCACCTCGACACGAATACCACCGCCGGCACTGGTAAAGGGCGCGTTGAAGGCACTAAACTCGTGATTCACGGCGGCGAGAATATCAGCGGCGCGCAACCGGGAACAAACCAAATGTGCCTCGGCTGGATCGCTGGTCTGGAAGACGACGGCAGGTTCCATCAAGGACGGCGGAAAGGTTTGCCCACGCTGCCGCCCTGCAGCTTATTGGTGACGGGCACACGCTCGCCACGCCACCATAGGATGCCATGCTTGTTGATGTTGGAGGCAACGGTGCCAAATTCCCGGAGGGTGGTCTGCATGTTAGTCATCACGCCCATGAACTCGTTCTTCATCTTGTCATCACTGAACAGACTGCCGGCAAGGCCTTTGCCTTCCACAACGAGCTTCATGACGCTGTCAATCTTGGTGACGGCCGATTTCATATCTGCGCTTACGTCACGCAGGTTGGCGAGGGTTTCCTCAACATTTTTACGATTAGCAGAAAGGGTGGCTTTCAGTTCGGCAGAAGTATCCTTAAGGTTGCCAGTGAGGCCACGAACGTTCTCTAGTGTTTCACCAACAACGGGTTTATTCTCGGCCAGAAGTTTCTCTAACTGCTTTGCGGTGGTATCAAGCGTAACTGTTATGGCTTGGATATTGTCGATAGCCTTGATGATGCCCGGCTGGCTCGTGGCAATCATCTGCTCAAGGTTGCGAACTGTCTTGTTAACCGACACAGTGGTCTGCTGAACATTTGCGACAATAGCGCCGAAGGTGGCGCTGTTGGTAGTCATGAATTGGTCAATGCGGCGGGTGGTGTCCTTGACGTCGCCAGCGATGGCAACAATGTCCTTTGAAGCAGTCTGCAACTCGGCGGTGATGGAACGAACGTTGCTGGAGATCGTCTGAATCTCGTTGATGGTACGGTTGAGTTTGGCAAAATTAGTCTCGCTCAGCAGCCCCTCGTTGATTGCGGTGACGGACTGTTGTAACTGCGCTACAAGGCCTTCCTTGCCAACGACCTCCTGATTGATGCCGGCAACGGTGCGGCGCAAGTCTCCCACGAGGCCCCCAACCTCGCTGACAGTCTGGTTGGCCTCAGCGGCAAATTGCTCAAAGCGTTCTTCAAAACGGATGGCGGCCTCAAAAAAATCGAAAGGAGTATCAGCTTCCACCAGTGCATCGGCTGACAGTTTGTTGCCGCGACTGGGCGCGCCTGCTGTAACGGAGACGAACATATCACCCATGAATCCAACTGACTTGATGGTAAATTGATCGTTCTCATGCAACGGATAGTTCTCGTAGATACGTAGACCGACCACCGCGCCAAGACCGTCGGAAGCAAGGTCAATGGATTTAACGAATCCAATCTCGACGCCAGCCATCATCACCTTGGCATCAGGCACGAGTGTGCCTGCGCTCGAGATCTCCATCTTGATAGGGTAAGTTTTCTCGAGGCCAAGCTTGGTTTCGCTGAAACGAATGGACAAGGCCGCTGCCAAAGCAAGGCACACAAACATGAACAGGCCCACCTTCAGCTCCAGGCGACCGGCGCTCATGCGAATTCCACCTCCTTCAAGTCTGCCTCTCCTTTCACGAACCGGCTGACAACCGGATCGTCTGAGTTGAAAACATTTTCGGCGGTATCGTCGAGATAAATCCGTCCACCATGAAGGAACAGGATACGGTCGCCCAGCCGACGGGCGGTGCGCATGTCATGGGTGACTGCGATTGTCGTGGCGTGGAACTGGTCGTTAATGCGCATCATGAGTTGGTCAATGCTGTCGGCGACCATCGGGTCTAGGCCAGTGGTGGGCTCATCATACAGAATAATTTCCGGTCGATGGATGATTGCGCGCGCGAGGCCGACTCGCTTCTTCATCCCGCCAGACAACTCGGCCGGCATTTTCTCCTCAATGCCGGAAAGCTCGATGAGCTTCAACATTGCGGCAACACGCTCGGCCACCTCTTCGGCTGTAAGGTCGCGCTGACCGCGCAGGGCAAAGGCGATATTCTGGGCGACCGTAAGGGAATCGAACAAGGCTGCTCCCTGAAAGAGCATCCCGTAGCGCCTCCGGATGCCGAGAAGTTGTCGCTCGGTCATGCAGGCGATGTCTTCGCCGTTGACCAGCAACTGCCCATCGTCGGGCTGGACGAGGCCGACGAGATGCTTGAGCAGTACACTTTTGCCCGCACCGCTACGGCCGATGATTGCCACGGACTCGCCATTAGCAATGGAAAAGTTGACACCATCCAGCACCTGCTGATCGCCAAAACGTTTCCGGATATCGCGGGCCTCAATCATCACATCCATCCAAAGGTAAGCAGCACGCTGCGCATGGCCATGGTAATAAAAAGGTTGGAGATCATGATAATAACACAAGCGTGAACGACNGCCTCGTTAGTTGCGCGACCCACCCCTTCTGCGCCCGCACCACAGTTGAGGCCCTTGTGGCAACCAACAACNGCAATAATTCCNCCAAAGATGATCGCCTTGGTAACGCCCATTACAACGTCGATCGGCTCAGTNTAATATACCATGTACTTAATGCTGTAAGCGCCGTCCATGCCGAGGACATTCACGCCCATAAAGTAAGCGGCGACGATACCTACGACCATGGCCTGGATGGTAAGCAGCGGCATCACGATGACAGCGGCGGCGACGCGCGGGACGACGAGGTAATCAACCGGGTGCGTGGCCATGGTGCGAAGTGCGTCGATCTGCTCGGTGACGCGCATGGTGCCAATTTGAGCCGTAATGGCCGCCCCAACGCGCCCGGCCACCATCAAGCCAGTGAGCACGGGGCCCATCTCACCGGTCATTCCCACGCTGACCACAGATAAACTGGCGGCGCCCATCTTGATTTTCTGAAATTGGTAAAACGTTTGCAGGCACAACACCATGCCGGCAAAGGCACCAGTGATGATGACTACGGTCTGTGACTTGATGCCAATGAAGTGCATCTGCGCCAGCACCTCGCGCACTCTTGGGCGCATGGTGAAGAGGGATCGGACGGACTCGCCAGCCAGCAGACCGATACGTCCCAGTTCAAGGGTAAATCGCGAAAGAATCCCCGTAGCCTCGTTCATTGGTGAGCTCCCCTAAACCAATCAAACGACAGCAAGAACAAGCGAATCGTGCCGTTTACTGGTTCGACGGTGCCACCTCGGCCCCAGCAGACCCGGCGGCTTCTTTTTGCTTGAAGGTTAGTTCCTCCTTGTTTGCGGACACCTGAATGGGATCACCATCGTGTACGTGGCCGCGCAAAATCTCCTCTGCCAGCGGATCCTCCAAGTAGCGTTCCACCGCGCGCCGCATTGGTCGGGCACCGTACTCAGGATCATGACCTTTCTCCAGCAGAAACTCGCGGGCTTTCTTGTCGATCTTGAGGTTGATGTTCTTCCCCTTGAGACGGTCAAGAATTTTGCCAATTTCGAGATCCAAAATCAGCATTAAGTCCTTCTTGACTAGTGAGCGGAAGACGATCACATCATCCAGACGGTTCAGAAACTCGGGCCGGAATGTCTTCTTGGCCTCGTCCATGATCTGCTCACGCATCTTGTCGTAATCGATCTCGTCGGGCGAGGTGGTAAAGCCAATGGTGGCACCGGGTTTGGCCTTGTCCGCGCCAACATTCGAAGTCATCAGGATGATGGTGTTCCGAAAATCCACTGTGCGGCCCTGACTATCTGTCAATTTACCCTCCTCCATGATCTGCAGGAGCATATTCATGACATCGGGATGCGCTTTTTCCATCTCATCGAATAACACCACGGAGTACGGCTTACGGCGCACCTGTTCGGTGAGTTGGCCACCTTCCTCAAAACCCACATAGCCGGGAGGTGACCCTACGAGACGCGAACTGGCAAACTTCTCCATGAACTCGCTCATGTCGATCTGGATAAGCGCCTTCTCGTCTCCAAACATCGAGTCGGCCACCGTCTTGGCCAACAAGGTCTTGCCAACACCGGTGGGACCGAGCAACGCAAAGGTGCCGATCGGCCGCTTGGGATCCTTCAGGTCAGCCCGACTACGTCGCAGTGCCTTGCACAGCGCGGAGACGGCCTCGCCTTGGCCAATAATGATACGGGACAAGTCGTCCTCCATCTCGAGGAGTTTCTTTATCTCATCCTTTTCCATCCGCTTGAGGGGGATGCCGGTCCACTTGGCCACAACCTGCATGATGTCCTCGTCGTCGATGACCACACTCTGGTCTTCGCTAGCTGCCTTCCATTCGGACATTCGCGCGTCAAGCCGGTCCTTGGCCTGCTTTTCTTCATCGCGCATCGCAGCAGCACCCTCAAAGTCCTGTTCCTTGATCGCGGTTTCTTTCTTCTTCTTTATCTCCTCAATCTCCGCCTCAAGCTCCTTGACGTCCGGCGGACGGGTCATGGCCTTGATACGTGCGCGACTGCCGGCCTCGTCCATAACATCAATGGCCTTGTCAGGCAGGAACCGCGCGGTGATGTAACGGTCGGAAAGTTCGACGGAAGCCTCAAGTGCCTTGTCCGTGATCTCGGCCTTGTGATGCTCCTCATATTTGGGACGCAGGCCTTTTAAAATCTCCACCGCCTCGTCATTGGTAGGCGCCTCAACCTTGACGGTCTGGAACCGCCGCTCCAGCGCGGCGTCTTTCTCGATATACTTGCGGTACTCATTTAGTGTCGTAGCACCGACACATTGCATCTCGCCGCGGCTAAGGGCCGGCTTGATGATGTTGCTTGCGTCCATGGTGCCCTCGGCCGAACCAGCACCCACGATTGTGTGCAACTCATCAATGAACAGGATGATGTTCTTCGCGCGTCGAATCTCATCCATCACGGCCTTGATGCGCTCCTCAAACTGGCCGCGATATTTCGTGCCCGCAACCATTAGCGCAAGATCCAGAGTCACCACTTTCCGTTCGCGCAAAATCTCCGGCACGTTGCCCTTGGCGATCTCCTGAGCCAAGCCCTCGACGATGGCCGTCTTGCCGACGCCTGCCTCGCCGAGCAGCACAGGATTGTTCTTGGTACGACGGCAGAGAATCTGGATGACGCGCTCGATCTCGTCCACGCGGCCAATCACAGGATCCATCTCCCCCTTCTTCGCCACCTCGGTCAAGTCGCGCCCGAATGCGCGTAGCGCCGGGGTCTTAGAACCCTTCTTGCCCTTGGGCGCCGCACCTTCCTCACCTTCCTCAAAGTCCTCTTCGCCGCCAACAAAGTTGGGGTCGAGTTCCCGCAAAATCTCTTGTCGTGTCTGCTCAATGTCCACATCGAGATTCTTCAGCACGCGCGCCGCGACACCTTCGCCTTCGCGCAAAAGGCCTAAAAGGATGTGCTCGGTGCCCACGTACGTGTGCGCCAAGGCCTTGGCTTCCTTCGAGGCGAGGTTTAAAACTTTTTTTACTCGAGGCGTGTAGGGGATGTTTCCAACCTGCTTCTGATCCGGACCGGTACCCACCTGCTTCTCCACCTCCAACCGAACGGTCTCCAAGTCCAANCCCATCTTCTGGAGTACGTTGACCGCCACGCCCTGCCCCAGTTTTATCAACCCCAACANCAAGTGCTCCGTTCCCACAAAGTTGTGGTTGAAACGGTCGGCCTCCTTCCGCGCCAGTGCCAGCACCTGCTGCGCCCTCGGCGTGAAATTGCTCATTCCCTCGTCACTCATTTCTTCCTCAATTTGGCCCTAAAATGCCAATTTGTCCAGCACGACACATACCAACTTGTACACATGAANGAAAAAAAAACTGAATACACGCTTTGTGCGTGGAAAAAACAATGATTTACGGCAATTGCATGCCGTTGACGCCTTCCAAGTGGCCGCGCAANAGGTCAGCGCGGTAGAGATCCCTTTCCTCCCCGGAAAGTTTTTCCCCCACCATTCGNTGCAAATGTGCCGGCTGCAAGACGAGGTGCAACTCATCGAGTACGTCCACCGACAATGTCGGAAACAACCCCAGTCCCACGCCCAGTCGCATCAGTGAAATCTGGTTCATCGCCTCCTTGCTGCTCACGATGTGGGCGTTGGCCAGCAGNCCGTACGCACGCCCTATATTATTGAACAGCTCCTTAGACTTGTTCTTTAGCAATGTTTCGCGCGCGTTTTCCTCATGCTCTTTTACTTGCAGCAACACCTTGCTAATGCGCTCCACAATCTCCGCCTCCGACTCGCCCAAAGTCATCTGGTTGGAGACTTGGAAAATATGTCCCAAAGCCTCAGTCCCTTCACCATATAGGCCGCGCACCGCGTGGCCCAGCTTGGTGACGGCTTGGATTATCTGATTCACCTGCTCCTGCAGCACCAAACCCGGCAGGTGCAACATCGCGCTCACCCGGATACCCGTGCCCAGNTTGGTCGGGCAAGCCGTGAGGTACCCGAGCTTCTCATGAAACGCAAACTCCACCTTTTTCTCCAGACTCGTGTCAATGCGATCGATCTTCTGCCAAGCCTGTTTAAGTTGTAGCCCGGGCAATAGTGCCTGCATGCGAAGGTGGTCCTCCTCATTGATCATCACGCAGGCTGTCTGGTCTTTGTTGATTACCAACCCACTACCATCTTTCTTCGCGGCGTGCTCGCGGCTGATGTGGTGGCGCTCCACAAGAATCTGTTTCTCCATTGCCTTCAGCTCGCCCATCGACTCGCTGTAGCCGCCTCGCATAGCCGACAGACCTTCCACCGCCGGCTGGATCACTCCACAGGTCTCCACCCGTTCCGCCTTCTTGGCTCGTCCGGGGAATGACCGCCCACTGAGGTTACGTGCCAAGCGCACTCGGCTGGAAAGCACCACATGGTCGTCAGGTCCATGCCCTGCGGCCACCTCCGCGGTGCTGTTCAGAAAATCATGCAGATCCATCGTCAATCCGCCGTCTTACCCGCCGGCTCCTTCTCCATCGCCTTTAGTTCATCACGCAACTGCGCCGCCATCTCGTAATTCTCCTCTTCAATCGCCTTCGCCAGCCGTTCTTGCAGATTTTCCCGAGCAACCGTCGCAGCGCGCGCCTGCCGCAGCGCCTTGGGNAACTTGCCCTGATGCTCNGTGCCCTTGTGCATCTGCTTGACCATACTTTCCAGTGGCACCTCAAAAATGCTGTAACATTCTGGACAGCCGAGTCGGCCGCTCTTTTTAAAGTCCGCGTGTGTGAACCCACAGGTGTCGCAAACCATTTGGCCNCCACCCGCCGCCTCCAGTTCCTGCGATGCCCCCAGCCCCAGCAACATGTCCGCTATGCCAAACGACTCCGGATTCATTACGTCCTTTTCGTTTGCACAATCCTCGCACAAGTCGATCTTCTTCATTTGACCCTCTACAATCTCGGTCAAGTGAACCGTCGCCTCATTATCACATTGGCAGCACTTCATTCGTTTCCCCAGCCACTATATCGGTTCGCCCGATGCCTGCGTCAAGGCACGATAATTCCCAATCAACATTCGCGACACTTTACCGGGTCGCCCATTGCCAACCACACGTCCGTCAATCTTCACGATCGGCACAATCTCGGCCGCCGTGCCCGTGATGAAACACTCGTTCGCATTGTACAGGTCATAACGTGCCAGATTCGGCTCGTCCACCTCCAGACCCGCCTCACACGCCAAGTCCATCACCACCCCGCGCGTAATGCCACGCAGCGCGCCTGCCGAGAGCGGCGGTGTCGATACTCGCCCGCCGTTTACCACAAACACATTGTCCCCTGTGCACTCCGCCACATTGCCCTCCGGGTTCAACATGATCGCCTCTTCGCACCNACCGATCTTCGCCTCGATTTTTGCCAAGATGTTGTTCAGGTAGTTCAGCGACTTGATTGCCGGGTTTAGAGCATTGGCAAAATTGCGCGTTGTCGGCACCGTGATCAGAGACATGCCCTTCTCGTAAAGCTCGCGCGGATACAGTTGAATTTTGCCCGCGATGACAATCACTGACCCTTTTTTGCATCGGTCCGGATCCAGTCCCAGCGTGCCCACCCCGCGGGTCACCACCAGCCGGACATATCCGTCGCGAATCTTGTTCCGCCGGCATGTCTCAAGTACCGCCTCGCATAACGCCGCGTGAGACATTGGAACCTTCAGCAGTATTGCTTTTGCCGAGAAAAACAGCCGATCCACGTGTTCTTTAAGTTTAAACACTCGGCCGTTGTACGCACGGATGCCCTCAAAAACCCCGTCGCCATACAATAAACCATGGTCAAACACGGAAATCTTCGCGTGTTTCTCGTCCAGAAATTTTCCGTCAATGTAAACCTTCATTCAGGAACCGCGAAGCCAACCACAAGCCCCAATCCGGCGCAACTCATCAATCCGCGATGCGACCATCTTCCAGCCGTAATACCCGTCCCGCGTATCCTGCCACCTTCTCGTCATGCGTCGCGATCAGCAGTGTCACCCCTGCCTCCGCGTGTAAATCAGCCAACAGACCGATGATCTCCTCCCCTGTCCGCGAGTCCAAGTTGCCCGTCGGTTCATCTGCCAGAATTACCCGAGGCTTATTGATCATCGCCCGTGCAATCGCCACACGCTGCTGTTCCCCGCCCGACAACTCATTAGGCCGGTGATCCAATCGCTCCGCCAACCCCACTCGCCGCAACAGCTTCCGTGCTTTTCTCTCCGCCTCATCCACTCCAATCCGGGCCATTCGCGCCGGCAAGCACACGTTTTCCAGCGCGTCCATCTCAGGCAACAAGTGGTACGCTTGGAACACAAATCCAATCTCGGTGTTGCGGAACAACGTTACCGCACCTGCTGACATTGCCGCCAAGTCCACTTCGCCATACCGGATCGATCCCGCATCCGGCGTGTCCAGTCCACCCAGCAGGTGCAACAGCGTGGTCTTGCCCGAACCCGATGCCCCGCACAATGCTACGAACTCCCCCGACTCCACGCTCACGTCAACCCCGCGCAGCACCTCCAGCGGCTTGGCACCAAGATGGTAAGTCTTCGCCACACTCTTCGCTGCCAGCAATGTTTTCCCCCTATTCATGGCGCAACGCCTCCGCGGGTTTTAATCGGGCCGCATTCCGTGCCGGCACCAGCCCCGCCATCAGGCTGATCACCAGTGTGCCGCCGCAAATCACCATCAGGTCAGTGGACACGATCAAAGCCGGTAATTCATAAAAGTGATAGATATTCGCCGGGAACAGCTCCAGCCCGAATTTCTCACGCATAAACCGCAGGATGTCGTTGCGGTATTCCACCACCAACAGCCCCAATGTCAGTCCCATCAGCACCCCCAGCGCACCCACCACGAAGCTCTGCGCAAGGAACACCACAGACACCTGCGAGTTCGTCGCCCCCAACGCCTTCATCAACCCGATGTCACGTGTCTTCTGCACCCCGAAAATGATCAGCGAACTCGTGATCCCAAACGCCGCCACGATTACGATAAAGAACAACAGGAATTCAATNACAGCCTTCTCCACCGCAACCGCCTCTACCAGTGACGGACTGAAGTCGCGCCACGTCATTACCNTNAANTNNNNCCCCAATGCNNCCTGNNTNGCGTNNNGCGCCTCGTCCACCTTCCCCGGNTCGTGGAGCTTNACCATCACCGCCGTCACTTTCCCNTGAATCTCAAACAACTCTTGCGCCGCCTCCGTTGAGCAAAGGATGTAATTATTAAACTCGTGAAACCCCACGTCGAACACCCCGCTTACCCGAAAGTCCGTCGGCAGAATTCCAAACTCATCCCCCTCGTCGCGCGCCTGCTTCATCTGTTGCAGCTGCCCCGTCGAGTAGATCGACACCGTACTGTTCAACTCCAGCCCCAGATTGTCCTGTTGCTTCAGATTCTTCCCCACCACCGCGAACCGTTCATCTAAGAACACGTCTCCAAATTCCATCCTTCCCTCAACCAGACTCTCCGGGATCACCGTCACGTCCTTCAACGTGGCGGGATCCACTCCGATCAATGGCAGCGCATCCACCCGCATCCGCTGCGCTGGCTCTCCAGTTCCGTTCGTTTCCCCCAGNGCTTCCACTCGCTGTACCATCACCTTGCTCATCACCACCGGCGACACTCCGCTCACGCCTGGCACNGCATGCAGCGTCCGGTTTAAATCCGCGCCGTACCCAAACGGCCCTCGCAGTGACCGCACCATCAGGTCCGAGTGGAAACCGAAGAGCTTTTCCTGCAGTTTCTGGTGAAACCCCGTCATCACGCTCATCACCACGATGAGCACCGCCACCCCCAGCATCACGCCGATCACCGAGATAAGTGTGATAAACGAAACAGACGTACGCTTCGGCCGCAAATAGCGAAGCGCCAAGCCCAGTTCGAACGGAAGCCAAGACACGGGCGCAAGTTAAAGGGGCCGTCAGACACGAGCAAGCCTTAGCCGTTCACAGGAGCAGTCTCGACGGAGAAAACCGAGACAACCAATTGAAGAACATTCCCCCGCTACTGCCATCGTCGTGATTGGCCGTTTGTAGTCGTCCCGNATNCTACCCACACGCCCACAACATCACACGAGGCACCGAACAAAGCACCTCACTCTACCCTGCCCGCCACCAGCGCATCCACCACGCCCGGATCGGCCAATGTGCTCGTGTCGCCAAGGTTCTCCGTGTCCCCTTCCGCCACCTTTCTTAGAATCCGCCGCATGATCTTCCCGCTTCGCGTCTTCGGCAGGCCCGGTGTGAACTGGATTTTCTCGGGCGACGCATGTGGACCGATGTCCGCGCGCACTTGTTTGACAATTTCCGACTCCAGTGTGTCCGTCACTTCTTGGCCTGTCTTCAAGGTCACGTACGCATAAATGGCGTTNCCCTTGATCTCATGCTCNTAACCAACCACTGCNGCCTCCGCCACAGCTGAGTGCCCACCGATGGCCCCCTCGACCTCCGCCGTGCCCAAATTGTGCCCGCTAACAATGATCACATCGTCCACNCGTCCCGTNATCCAGTAGTACCCGTCCTCGTCACGACGGCAGCCATCACCACTGAAGTACTTGCCCGGGAATCGCGCGAAATACGTGTCTAAAAATCGCTGGTGATCGCCGTACACCGTCCGCATCTGTCCCGGCCACGGCTCCAGTATGCACAGATTGCCCGACACGCCGTTGCCCTCGATCACGTTCCCTTCGTCATCAACCAACGCCGGTTTCACGCCAAAGAATGGTAGTGTCGCGCTACCCGGTTTCGTGGGTGTCGCGCCCGGCAGCGGCGTGATCAAGATGCCGCCAGTCTCCGTCTGCCACCACGTGTCCACAATCGGACATTGCTCCTTTCCGATCACCTCGTGATACCATGTCCATTCCGGCTCCTTGATCGGCTCACCCACCGTCCCAAGCAATCGCAGGCTTGAAAGGTCGTGCTGCGCCGGCCAGCTGTCGCCCTCCTTCATCAACGCCCGCAACGCCGTCGGCGCGGTGTAAAAAATGTTTACNTTGTGCTTCGCAACAATCTGCCAGAANCGCCCGAAGTCCGGATAGTTCGGCACTCCTTCATACATCATCGTAATNGCCCCGTTTGCCATCGGCCCATACACGATGTACGAGTGCCCCGTCACCCACCCGATGTCCGCCGTGCACCAATANACGTCGCCAGGATGATAATCGAAAATGTAATGGTGCGTCGTTGCTGCATATACCAAGTAACCGCCCGTCGTGTGGAGCACCCCCTTGGGCTTGCCCGTGCTGCCGGAAGTGTACAGGATGAATAGTGGATCTTCCGCATCCATCGGTTCCGCCGCACACTCCGCTTCCGCCGAGCCCAACGCCTCGTGCCACCATACATCACGCCCCTCCACCATCGGCACTTCCGCCCCGGTACGCTTTACCACCAAGATCTTCTCCACAGAAGGCGTGCTCTCCACAGCCTTGTCTGCGTTTACNTTCATCGGGATATCCAGCTTTGTGCCACGCACGCCAGTGTCCTGCGTGACGATCGCCTTACACTCCGAGTCATTGATCCGCGTCACCAGACTGTCCGCGCTGAACGCACCGAACACAATCGAGTGCACCGCCCCAATCCGCGCGCACGCCAACATCGCCACCGCCAGCTCCGGAATCATCTGCATGTAGATNCAAACCCGGTCTCCCTTGCCGATCCCCAGCCCCTTGAGCGCATTTGCCGCTTTCTGCACCTCTACCTGCAACTCCGCGTATGTAAATGACCGGCTTTCGTCGGGATCATTTCCCTCCCAAATCAACGCCGTGTCCCCGCCGCGGCCCTCGTCCACGTGTCGATCCACGCAGTTGTAGCAGGCATTCAGCTTTCCACCTAGAAACCACTTAACCTCCGCCTTCTCGTAGTCCCACTCCCTCAACGTCCCCCACTTCTCCGCCCAGTGCAGCCGCTCCGCATGCTCTGTCCAGAACCCTTCCGGATCCTCCACCGACCGCGCATACAACTCGCGATACTGCTCCATCGAGGCTACATGCGCGTTCTCCGAGGCCGCCGCCGTGGGGGAAAATACTTTATCACTCATCACTCAATCGGGTCGCCCCATCCTGCAAAAGCCACCCCCGAAGTCAAGGCCCCGCGCTTGACGGTTGTTGCCGGCCATGCGTTTGCCTATAGTCCGCCCGTGACAGGAGAGGCCCAGCCGATTACCGCAAGCACGCGTTACTGCGCCGTGTTCGGCAGCCCCGTACGCCACTCCGCCTCGCCTCCCATGCAGAATGCCGGCATCGCTGCACTCGGTTTGGACTGGCGCTACCTCGCCTGCGAAGCGCATCCCGACGACCTGCACTCCGCCATTAATGGCGCGCGCACCATGCATTTTATCGGCCTGAACCTCACCGTACCTCACAAGCTTCTGGCCATGAACATGATGGATGTGCTCGATGAAAGTGCCAGCGAATGGGGGGCGGTGAACACCATCCGCTTCGAGGGCCGTGACGCAAATGGCGACTGGCAACCGCTGCATATGTTCGACAATGCGCCCGCCGAATTGCGCAGCCATGGTTTTAACACCGACGCCGACGCCATCACACAGAGCCTACGCGAGGATCTCGGCATGGAGGTGCGCGGCGAGACCATCCTGCTACTGGGCGCCGGTGGGGCCGGTCGGGTGGCCGCACTGAAGCTGGCCTCCGCAGGCGCCAAGTCCCTACACCTCGTCAATCGCACGGCCAGCAAGGCCGAGGCCATCGCCGGGGAAATCCGCGTGCGCTTTCCGGCAGTCGAGGTAGCGGTCGGCCTGCCGCAAGGTGAAGTTGACCTCGCAATGAACGCCACCTCGCTCGGCTTGAAGAAGGGCGATCCCCTCCCCGGCGAAGGCTTCCCCCTTGCCAAAGCGCGCGCCGCGTTCGATATGATTTACCAGCCCGCCGAGACCCCCTTCCTTGCTGCCGCACGTGAGGCCGGCTGCCGTACCGCCAACGGTCTCGGCATGCTTCTCCACCAGGGAGCGACGGCGCTCGAGATTTGGTCCGGCCAATCCGCCCCGCTGGATGCCATGCGTGCGGCCTTAAAGGAGACGGTCTATGCCTGACGCCTTTTGGTTGTATTTCCCCGATTACTTCTTCGCCGCCGTGTACTTCATCTTCGGCGCAATGATCGGCAGCTTTTTGAATGTCTGCATCCATCGCATGCCGCTGGAGCAAAGCCTTTCACACCCGCCCTCCCACTGTCCTCATTGTGATTATTCCATTCCTTGGTACCTGAACATCCCCATTCTCGCCTGGATCAAGTTGCAGGGCCGCTGCGCCAATTGTCAGGCACCCATCAGCCTCCGCTATCCAGCCATCGAACTGCTCACCGGCCTCGCCTTTCTCGCCTGCTGGCTGGCGTTTCGGCCCGACGCCCTAATGGCCGCCATCCTGTGTCTCGTCATGGCCGGGTTCATCACTGCCACGTTTATCGACATCGACCACCAGATCATCCCGGATGAGATCACTCTCGGCGGAATGGTAGCCGGTGTCGCTTGTTCGCTCATTGCCCCTCAATTGCACGGCACGGAATCGCGGCTCGACGCCCTCCTCACCAGTCTCATCGGCCTCGGTGTCGGCTTCGGCGCAGTCTGGGCCATCGTGCTGCTTGGCAAGTTGTTCCTTGGCAAACAGGTGTTCGATGTGGAGGAAGGCGAACAACTGGTTTTCACCGATGAGGCGTTGATTTTCTCCGACGGCGAGATGCCATATGAGGACATCTTTTACCGCAAGTCCGACACCATCCGTTTCCACGCCAGTCGTGTGGAGTTGATTGATCGCTGCTACATCGACACCGATGTCTCGTTGACCATGGACAAGCTAACCATCGGTAACGCGTCGTTCGATCCCGAGGCTGTGTCGCAAATGGTGGTGGACACGCGTGAAATCACTATCCCGCGCGAGGCGATGGGCTTTGGCGACGTGAAGTTCATGGGCGCAATTGGCGCATTCCTTGGATGGCAGGCGACGGTTTTCACGCTGGCCAGCAGTGCCTTGTTCGGCTCCGTGATCGGTGTCGGCGCGATGTTTATCAAGAAAGACTCCGCCGCAGCCCGCCTGCCCTACGGCCCCTTCATTGCCCTCGGTGCCACCGTCTGGATCTTTGGAGGCGACCGCCTCTGGGACGCTTGGCTAAAACTGGCCATGCCCGTTTCCCCTTAGCGAAGGTTTTCCAACCAATAGAGACCGCTGCGACCGGAGGCAATTAGATCGAGGTCACCATCAGCATCGAGGTCTGCGACCTTGGGATCGAGTCCCATGCCAACCTTGCCGCCCTTGGAGATCTCATGGCGAATCCAGTTGCGATTCTTGGGGTTGAACTGATAGCGGTAGACCACGAGTGGTTCAAATGCGCCGGGATCCTTGCCGTCGTGGGCCATGTAGCGTTTGCCGGTCACCAGTTCGCCACGCCCATCGCCATCAAGGTCGGCCCAAAGGAGAGCGTGGCCTTGCGACCATGAACGATCGATCTCGTGACGCTTCCATTCCCGGCGACCACCATTGCGAATCTGCTCGTGCCAATAGACGCCATGGTTATGGCCACGGGCCCATAGAAGATCCGTGTCGCCGTCGCCGTCCACGTCGCGGGCAAGGATAGGCACACTGGTGTCGCGTTCCATTTTGAACTCGGGCCGCCATTGCCAATGGCCGGTGCGGCGGTCGGCAGGGGCCTCAAGCCAGCCGTTGGGGCTGATGATATCCGCACGGCCATCGCCATTGATGTCGCCGATGCCAATGCCGTGCGCAGCGACTTTCACTGGCAGGTCATGTCGCTGCCAATGAGGTTTGGGGCCGGCCTTGGTGAGTTCCCACCATGCAGCAAACCTGACGCCGTTGGGCAGGATGTCCGGTTTGCCATCACCGTCGACATCAGCCAAACGACCAGTTTCCATTGGGCCGGGCTTTTCGATCATCACTTTTTTCCACTCGCCCAAGCCCTTGCCGGGATGACGGATCCAGTAAAGGGACTGACTGCGATAGTTGGCGTTGACAATGTCGAGCCAACCGTCGCCGTTGACATCAAGTGGAAGATGCGAATAGCCGTCATAACGGCCACGAATTTTGCGGACATGGCGAACAAAGTGTTTCTTCCACGTAGGTGCCTCGTACCACCAGCCGCCGCAGAAGATGTCGAGCTTGCCGTCGCGGTTGATATCCAACACAGCAACAGCACTGTACTCGGAACGTTCGTTGATGACGTGAACACGCCACTTCACTTCCGCGCCGAAAACGGGCAATGCCAGCAAGAGCAGAAGGAGGTATATCATTCAGACACCCAGTAGCCTTACCACTCCCATCCCTTTCGGTATTTGCGNCGAATAAAGCTGTTTGCCGTTTCGCTCTTGGCAACACCTTTTTCCGGGTTCCAATCCACGGGTTCGTTGGATCGGATTGCAAGATTGCCGAGTAGCACGACTTCCGTATATGGCCCGGCGATTTCAAACCGACTCAGCGGGGCATGACCCTTGCCGGCGGCATAGTCAAGCCATTCGGTGTAGTTGCTCTTCACGCGCGGGATTGAACGCGGTGTGACCTCCATGATGTGCTTGACCTCGTCTGCATCCCGACCAGTGACCCGGAGATTGTCGCGNAAACGATTGAAGAACAACCTGCCCTTCGTGCCGANAAGCATCGTGCCATAGCTGCCTTGACGACCGCCCTTCACCATCTCCACACCGCCGGTCAATTCCTTCGAGGGCGCGTTTTGTACGCCGTTCTTTTTACCGTCGTACCAAACCAGTTTCACTGGGGGGCGTTTGCCGCGCGCGGAAAAATGATAATCGATTACGGCCCACTTGGGCGGGCTTTCCTTGGTTGCGCCGCCATGCNTGGCTCGCACATGGGTGGGGACTCCGAGGTCGAGGCTCCACCAAGCCATGTCCATTAGGTGACATGCCATGTCGCCCAGTGCGCCTGTTCCAAAATCCCACCAGCCACGCCACTTGAATGGCAGATACCCCTCGCCATAATCGCGGGACGACGCCGGACCAAGCCAGAGATCCCAGTCCAAACCTGCCGGCACGGGCACCTTGGGTGGCCGCGCTTTCATGCCTTGTGGCCAAACGGGGCGATTAGTCCACACGTGTGCCTCGGTGACCTCCCCAATAATCCCCGCACGCACCAATTCCACCGCACGCCGAATCGGCTCACCAGCATGGGCTTGATTCCCCATCTGTGTGCTGACCTTGCTGACCGCCGCCTGTTTAACCAGTTGACGCGCCTCCCACACATTATGCGTTAGAGGCTTTTGCGTGTAGCAATGCTTGCCCATCTGTAGCGCTTTCATGGTGGCCACAGCGTGAGTATGGTCTGGCGTGGAAATGGTGCAGGCATCAATGCTCTTGCCGAACTTGTCGAGCATCACACGGAAATCCGTGAACACCTTGGCCTTGGGAAAATTCTTGATAGTGGCCGCGCCACGTCGTGGATCCACATCGCATAACGCGACGATATCTGCACCAGCCGCGGCTGAGCCACCGATGTCCGCGCGACCCTTGCCACCCGCACCGATGCCCGCCACCTTCAACCGGGCATTAGCGCCGAACACACTCGAGGGAACAAAATTTATTGCAAACGCGGAAGCAGCACTGGCTTTAAATATATCACGACGAGAGTAATTTCTCACTAGACGTTTCATTGTGTCCACACCTTCCCTTTCGATTGCCTAGACGCAAGAAAAAAGAAATAGCAAAGTTAATGTACGAAACAAAAGCGAACTACTGAATGGAAAGAAAATGAACGCCTAAAGACACACCCTAATAGGGCGCATTGTTTTGGCGCGTATGCATGCTACCCGGATCAGACCCGTCGGTAGTACCAGACGCACTTGAGGTGAACCCATCTGTGGCACCGGCGTCGGCACCATACTCCGAACCCTGATCAATTGTTAGCACGAAAGTATTTTCCTGCTCCAGCGCCTTCACAAAACCCTCAGCTCCAAGATCCTTTACCACCATACATTTGGGCAGCTTCTGGCGAATCCTTTCCACCATTTCATCAGAAACCCCCGGGCAAGAAACAACACTTAAATACCGCAAAGTCTTGCGCTCCAGTGGGTACCATATATTTGTTCCCGCGTCCTCATCCTCTTGAAATTCATAAAGCCAACGTAACCCCTCGTCCGTGACCTTAGTCGAGTCTAGTATCAGTGAAGTCAGCACAGGTGTAGGCACAATCTCACGCATCCATCGATCATCAAACTCTGTGTAGGAAAAATCGAGGTTCTTGAAATAACGCATTTCCGGGTACGCGAACCCATCAAAATAAGTCGATTCCACCATCTCGTTGTAATAGACTTGGATGTCCTCAAAGACCACACTGGACTCGGAGAAATCCAACCCCACCAGCAAAGGTTGATCCAAATGAGTGGTTTCGGAGAATGACGTGGCCACCGCCATCAGATACTCGCGGTATTGCAGGTAGGTCACCCGGCGCTCGGTCATGCGTCGCGCATTGACCACCGCAGGCAGTAGCATGGAAGACAGGATGCCGATGATCGCCATCGTCACCATGGTCTCCGTGGCCGTAAAGCCCAGAATGCCCTTCTTCTTTTTGCGTGCCCGAATGTTCACCTAATGTCCTTTGACGCCCTCCATTATAACATATTCGGCAAGAATGTCAGTCACTAAAATACAAATTTAGCTACATATTGAAATCGAAATGAATACGCATATTTATTCGATAATCGAGAAAAATTCCGGTTTTCCGTCCTTTTCTCGTTTGCCTTGAAAAACCAACGCCCAGAAAGCACGCGATTAACACACATTTATCCTTAAAATGTTGAACAACAAAGTATTAATGGCAGTTTTTGCGCCTACTCGTTGCAACTTGCACATCAGCTATTTGACTCTATAGTTCCGGTGTGATTCGGGTCACAACTAATGAGTTGGCTGCCAACTGCGAAGGCGTCTCGCGCCGTGAGTTGCTGAAGATAGGCGCGCTGGGGTTGGGCGGCCTGACGTTGCCGCGGTTTCTTGCCATGGCCGGTGAGAATACTTCCGTTGTTCGCGATAAGGCGGTCGTCATCCTCAACCTCCAAGGCGGCCCGACGCAGGTGGAGACGTTTGACCCAAAGATGACCGCACCGCGTGAGTACCGCGCGATGTTTGGTGAGGTGAAGACGTCGCTGCCGGGCATCACCTTTGGCGCGCAGTTTCCTCGATTGGCGAAGTTGGCCCACAAGATGGCGGTGATTCGCAGCTACCGACACGGCATCGGCAGTCACGGACCGGCGGCATTGCACGTGGCGGCGGGCGGCAATCCTACTGGTGCCTGCATGGCCAGCCTCTACGCGCGCGTAGCGGGCATCACCAATCCAGAGACCGGCCTGCCGAACAACACCATTGTCATCCCAGCCGCATGTGGCACGGAATACAAGGATCTCAATGCTGTGCCGCAGCGGGTGACGGACACTGGCTCGCTGCCGCCGGCGTACAAGGCATTCGACTCCAGCAAGGGCAGCACGTTGCTGGAGGACATGAAGCTGAATTTGCCGAGTGGCCGCTTTGATGACCGCAAGAGTTTGCTACGCAATTTCGATCAACTGCGTCGGCACGTGGATGCGCAAATCGAAAACACTACTACGTTCGAACAGCAGGCGATGAACATTGTGCTGCGTGGCATGAGCGAGGCGTTTGATCTTTCGAAGGAAGATGCGCGCACGCTCGAACGTTACAACACCGGCGACATCAAACCCAATGCCGGCACCATGAAGCGCAACAGCTACGCGAAAATGTTTGCCCCCGTGGCGTTGGGCAAACAGATGCTGATGGCGCGGCGACTGGTGGAAGCAGGCGTCGGGTTTGTCACCGTCACCTGCACCGGCTGGGACATGCACGGTGGCGGCAAGGAATACACCATCACCGACGGCATGCCCGTGCAAGCGCCCGCCGTCGATCGGGCGGCCAGTGCGTTCATAGAGGACATCATCCAGCGTGGCTTATACGAGAAGGTGCTATTGGTCATCACCGGCGAATTTGGCCGCACGCCAAAAATCAACTCCAAGGGCGGCCGTGATCACTGGGGCAACCTTTGTACCCTCGCCTTTGCCGGAGGCGGGTTGAAGATGGGACAGGTGGTTGGCGCCAGTAACCGCACCGTCAGCGAACCTGCCAGCGATCCCATCTCCAGCAATCAACTGCTCGGCACCGTGATGCACACCCTGCTGGACATTCCGAACCTTCGCTTGCGCAACAACCTGCCGGAGGACGTCCAGCGTGTCATCACTGGCAGCCGACCAATTCGTCAGTTGATTTGATTTCGCCGCTCCATCCCGCCTATGCTGCGGCGCGATGGAATAATTTCTGAAACATGCACTGGATTACAAAGGGTTCGACTGGGCAGCAATGGTGGCGACGTTTGTGTCGCTTTGGCTGATCGGCAACAAGGTGCGCGCGGGATTTCTGGTGGGCGTACTGGCTAATGTATTCTGGTTCGGTTACGGATTCCTTTCCCACAGCATCGCCAACATGCTGGCCAGTTGCGTGGTGGCGGGCCTGCAATACCGCGGCTGGCACAAGTGGGGAGCCGAGGCGGAGGCCAATTGACTTGCTCGAACCCGGTGACGCCGGCACGCTAAATCCCATGCTGAGGAACTTGGGAGCAGTGTTTGTGGGGTGCCTGTTCGCGGGCATGATCATCATGATCGTGGAAATGATTGGGCACGCGATATTCCCGCCGCCACAGGAGATTCGCGAGGCACTGCAGTCGGAGGATACCACAATCCGCGAAGAGGCTATCCGCAATTACATCCCGAACGCACAGGTAGGTGCTTTGCTGTTCGTGCCGCTGGCATGGGCGATGGGCACGATGATCGGTGGCTGGGTGGCTGCGCGCTTGGCCCATCCGGGCGCGGAGGACGTTGCCTACGGCGTGGGCGCACTGATGCTGCTGGTGGGACTACTGATGCTGGTATCAATCCCGCACCCGTTGTGGATGATGGCTGGGGTGGTGGCGTTCCCGACTGGAGCATGGCTGGGTTCACGTCTGGGCCGTCGGCCCCGGGAAACATCTGTGAATAGCAGCTATTGACCACAGTGCATTAGCCGCAAATGCAGTGGCTTACTTACCTATTTCAAGTCATCGACTGCTTAACGTTAGGCTTATTTAAAAGCACAAGCAGTACGATCGGATAAGCAACCTGCACGAGCTTACCTATAAGAAACGACACGCCACCTACATCGTGCGCCCCGCCCAAGTTCATCTTTTCAACCGCCGGTTTAATAACCGCGTAGGTGGTCGCCACATCCGCAACAGCCATGACACAAGTAAGAATGGCCACAGTTATTGAGAGCTTTCGGCCCCAATTGCGGTATTTTACCAAACCAATGCCGCCAGCCAACATCAGGCTGGCAGTCACGGTAAAAATGACACCCATAAAAATGAAGTACCATTTCATCCAGCCAAATCCAGTAGACACATCATCCGCACCTGTGGCACCAGCTTTATCGGCAATGTCAGCCAAACCCTCACCCCCCGCCATGGCCGCAGCCAGTGC
>PBPF01000009.1 GCA_002724615.1 Verrucomicrobiales bacterium
CAGTCGCCGTCCAGCCTGCCGCGTGGGCAACACCAGCTGCCATTCCCGCAAGTCAGCCACCCGCACCGGCACATCACCAAGCAGCCAATTGACCGCCACGGTTAGCAGCGGTTTGTCCCACGCATTGTAGACGATCGAGGGCCGAGCCACGGGAGGATGGTTAATTGATTTCACGTGTCGGGCAAGGTCGCATGGTTAACGGGACATTTGCTGCCCCAGTGGTGAAGTGGTTTTAAGTGTTGCCCTGCGGCGAATTCATGTTAGTTGCTGGCGGGTACCATTGGCCTTGGCGGGATAATGGTGGTCTTGATGGCAACTACGAATCCAGCGCGGGAGACGAAGATTTCGCGTCAGGTTGTGAAGAACAGCGTGGCGGATGTGGGTGCGGTGCTGGATGAGATGGGGGCGTCGTCGGTGTTTCTGGTGGCGGATGTGAATGCTTATCTGGGATCGGGCGCGGCACAGGCACTGCATGAATGCCTGGCAAATCGCAGCGTGACATTGTTCACCCGGTTTGACGTGAACCCAAAGTTGGAGCAGGTGCTGGAGGGGCTTGAGTTGTTTAAACAGGCGCGTGCGCGAGTGATCTTGGCGGTGGGAGGCGGGACAGCACTGGACATCGCGAAGTTGATTAATTACTTCGCGGCGCAGTCGGTGGAGCCTCTGGAGGCGTTGTCGCCGAAAGGGGGAGTGGTGCCGGGAGTACCGGTGATTGCGATACCGACGACGGCGGGTAGCGGGGCGGAGGCCACGCAGTTCGCGGTATTGTATGTGGATGGGGTGAAACGGTCGGTGGAACACGCAAACATTCGGCCGACGGTGGCGGTTGTGGACCCGGTGTTGACGGCGAGCATGCCGCAGTCGGTGGCGGTGCACAGCGGGTTGGATGCACTTTGTCAGGCGATCGAGTCGCTATGGAGCGTACACGCAGATGAGGTGTCGATACCTCACGCGACGGAGGCACTGCAGTTGTTGCTGCCAAATCTGCCGCACGTGGGTGAAGGGGCTTCGACGGAGGTGCGTGCGGCGATGTGTCAAGGGGCGCACTTGGCGGGCAAGGCGATTGATATTACACGCACGACCGCAGCGCATGCGTTGTCGTACCCGCTGACGTCGCGATTGGGTGTGCCTCACGGAGCGGCGGTCGCGATGCTGATTGGCCCGGTGCTCATTTATAACAGCGGAGTGGGTACGGTGGATTGCAACGACGTTCGCGGGCCGAAGACGGTACTGCATCGGGTTGAGGACATCGTGGAGATGTTCGGGTGCAAGAATGCAGAGGAGGGGGCGACGTGGTTGACGGGATTGGTGGTTGCAGTGGGATCACCGACGCGACTGGGCGAAGTGGGGGTGACGTCTGCGGAGCATGTGAAAGCACTAGCGGCGGAGGTTAATACAGAGCGACTGAACAACAACCCGCGCAAGTTCACGCCGGAGGCGGTTGAGAAGTTGTACGCAGATTTAATTTGAGGCGCGCAGGAACTCCATGAAGCGGGCCTTGACCTCTGGTCACTGGATGGTGGACGACCGAGAGGAGAGAGAGGTAATCCGCAATTTTCCTTGCCTCATGGGAGGTGGGCCGGTTTGTTTCGCGCACGTTGCAAATGGAATCGGCGTCTGCGATCTTGTTTTGCGAACCCGAAGCGGGAGGGCTGCGCGTGGCGGCTTTGACGGTGCTGGATCGGTTGGTGGTGACGGCTCACCGAGCGGGATGCAGGTCGATCACGATTGTTTGCGACGGTGAGATGCCACCGATCCCGCGCGCGCGCGCGCTTGGAATCGAGCCGGTGATTGCGCGCAAGGCGCCGAAGTTCTCGGGACAAACACTGGTTGTGTCAACAAACGTGCTCGTGTCGGTGTCGGATTTGAAGCGGCTGCTGGCGGAGGGTGGGCGATTGGTTACACGGGAGCGGAAGCTGTTGCCGATTGGGGTTTTAAAGAAACTAGAAGGAACGCTAGCGAAATCGCTGGGACGCGAGCGGCGGGTGATGGCGGAGGGAGTGGCGATGCGGGTGGCGGACAATTTCTCGGCACGGACGGCGGAAGTGGAGCTTTGGGACACAATGGGGAGCAGCACGGATGGGCTGGTGGACCAGTATTTCAACCGACCGGCGGGACGGATTCTTTCCAAGGTATTGATCCACACGCCGGTGTCGCCAAACCAGGTATCTGTGTTTGCAACGCTGTTGGGGGTGTATGCGGCTTGGTGGTTCACACAGGTGGAGCCGGGCAATCACATGGGAGCGATCGTTGGCGCCCTGCTACTGCAGTTGTCGGCAGCAGTGGATTGTGTGGATGGGGACTTGGCGCGGGTGCAATATAAGGAATCGCGGTTGGGGAAATGGTTGGACTTGGCCGGCGACCAAGTGGTGCACGTGGCATTGTTCGTTGGGATTGCTGTGGGGTTGTCGCGGGCGCACCCGGAGGTGCCTGCAGGGGCACTTGGAGTTTCGGCGGCGGTGGGGGTGTTGATTGCATTCGGGGTGGTTCTGCGAGGAATACTGCATCCAGAGGCACGCGGCAATTCGCGGGTACAACGCTTGATCGACGCGACGACCAACCGTGATTTTTCGGTGTTGATCATCGTGCTGGCATTCGCGGATCGGCTGGATTGGTTCCTTTGGGCGGCGGCCGTGGGCGTGCATGGGTTCTGGATGCTGGCGTTGGGACTGCAGTTGTACGGACGCAAAACGTCGACTAAGGAGGAAGCGGTATGAAGCCTTGGCTGCGGGTGTTGTTGCTGGTGGCGGGGTTGGGGTTGTTTGGGTATTTCATTTACGATGCAGGGCCGGGGAATATTCTGGAAGCGTACCGTGGACTAGGCTGGTGGTCACTGGGTGCACTGGTGCCGTTCGCAGTGGTGCTGAGCATTGATGCGTTGGGTTGGCGGTATACTTTCGCGCGAGAGTACATCCGGGATGTGCGATACCGGACACTCTGGTACGTGCGGTTGGCGGGAGAGGCGGTGAACAACGTGATCCCCAGCATGTATGTGGGCGGGGAGGCGACAAAGGTTTACCTGTTGCATAAGCGAGGTGTGCCAGTGGCGGCGACGACGGCGGCAGCGGTGCGTTCCAAAACGGCGCAGTCGGTGGCACAATCGACGTTCATCGCAATGGCGGCACTGATGGCCGCGGTGATGCTGCCGGCGGGGGCGGCGATGGAATTGCCGGGGGTTAGCCTGCCGGTGAAGCCTGTGTTCATCGGAGTAGCGGCGTTGGGATTCGTTTTTATGATGCTACTTTTCCTCCTGCAGAGCCGGGGTATGTTCATGACACTGCTGGGTTGGGTGCGCGGGTTGGGGCTGAAGCTTCGGCGGATGGAGAAGCATGAGGAGCGGCTGCTGAAAATGGATGCAGCAATCTTCAATTTTTATAGCAAGAGCCGACGGCGTTTTGTGCGGTGCACGTTGGTGTACCTGCTGGGTTGGATGACGGACACGGTCGAGATTGTGCTTGTATCTCATGTGCTCGGCAAGCCGGTGGAATGGCACGACGCACTGGTGATCGAGGCATTCATTGGTGTGGCCAAGGGGCTTTACGTGGTAGTGCCGGGGGCGTTCGGAGTGCAGGAATTTGCGGTGGTGGCTTTGTTCACGATGTTCGGATACGACCGGGAACTGGGAGTGCAGTATGCGATCATCCGGCGCGGGCGCGAATTGGCGTTCACGGCATTGGGCTGGGGTTTCCTTTACCATGATGAGTCGGGTCTGCGGGGTATCACCAAGCGCGTGCAGGAGGAGGCAGCGGAGATGCAGGCAGTGGAGGATCAGGCTCGTGAGGAGACATTGGAAGATTGAGCACGGATTTTGTCGTTGAACAATCGGTGCGGTGCGGGTTGGGTTTGCGCGCTTAAATGCACGCCGCGCAGGACATTGCGAGTTGGGACGCCACGCTGGAGGACAGCGGGGTGTGCTTTACTTTTTCCGACAAGGCGACCATCAAGGAACCACTATCGGGCGAAAGTGACTTTCTTCTGCAACTAACCTACGTGCGATTCTGGGTGAACCTATGAGTGCCGCAGACTACACTGCTATCTTGCTGGCTGCTGGCCAAGGCACGCGAATTGCCGGTACTACTGCAGAGCCTAAGGTGCTGCTTGACCTATACGGCCGCAGTTTGCTGGAGCGGCATTTCGAAGCGTGGGAGGCGGCGGGAATTAAAAGCGCGGTACTGGTAGTGGGATTCGAGCAACGGCTCATCCGCGACGCTGTGACGGCCATTGACACGTCGCTGGAGATCACATTGGTGGATAATCTCGAGTTCGCCTCCAAAGGGAACACACATTCGATGTGGTTGGGGCTAGAGGCGTCGCCAGCGGGTGCGGTAGTGTTTGACGCTGACCTTGTCTATGAGCCCGGTATTCTCCAGCGGTGCATGACAGGCCCGTCCAGTGCGATTCTCGTTGGAGCGGCGTCACTGGACGACATTGAATGTACTAAGGCGCTGGTGGACGAGGCCGGCCATGTGCGCATGACCATTGACAAGCGGGAGGTGACGACGGCCGAGTTGGAGCGGTACCAGTTTGCTGGCGAGGCGATGGGGGTTTTAAAGTTTGATGCCGTTATGCGCGAGAAACTGGCGGCAGCCGCTGCGGCTTTCCTAGCCAAGACGTCTAACTCGATGCTTAACTGGGAACACTTGCTAAACGAATTTCTGATGCGCGAAGATGTGGCGTGTCATTTCGATCCGTCAGATCAGTGGGTTGAGATCGATACGTCTGAGGACTACACGTTGGCGCGACAGAAGTTTGCCCGGGAAGGCAAGGGCAGCTAATCTGCATCCGTGACGGACGACAATCCAAGAGTGCCCGAGGCACTCGACATCCCCGAGGACATGCGCGTGCCGTCAATGGAATTTGGGCGACTGGTGGCCACTTCCGGCAAGTCGGCCTGCGCTTGGGCGTTGGTGGTGGTGGGAGTGATATTTGCCATTTCACTGGTGACGGCGCTGCAGCGCGGACTGGATGCGGAATTGGCCATTCTCATGGGACTGGCGCTTATCTCGTTGGCGGCGGTTTGGATTTACAACTTTGTGGGCGTGCTCATGGCCGCGGGCACGCCGCGCCAGCGCTGGCTGGTGGTGCCCACTCTGGCCATCATGCTTCCATACCTTCTGGGTTTTTACCTCGCCGCCTATCGTGGGTTGTGGCACCTGCTGGAAACCGCGCGGGCATTCACTTGGCAGGAGTTTGCNCCGGCGATGTTATGCCTCATNCTCGGCTGGTTTCTGATCTCGCGGCTAGCCCGGTTGGTCGCCATCCGCCAGGACATCGACGCAGCTCTCCGCGGCCCGGAATGAGCGCGTTGCCAACCCGCTGTCCTTCGGCTATGTTGGCCTCATGAAGATCGGCCCAACCTTGTTGGTGGCTGCCTGTCTGTTGGCGGGTGGATGCGGGAAAAAGGACAAGCCCCCGCCAACTGAGGCCAAGGCCAAGACCCAGGCACCGTCTGCCAACCCCGGCGTTCCACGAGAACCTCTGCCCCCTGTACCTGTCGCCGAGGCCAACACCACCAAACCCGCCCCGCCGCCACCCATCACTTCCAGCCTGCCGTTGCCCGAGCAGGCTCGGCGCGAAATGTTGGCCAGCTATTTTTACAATGGCGTGAATCCCGCCAAGGTAGCCGGCGAAGACCTTACAGGCGATGGAAGGCAGGATATTGGCCGACTGGATTTTGATGCCGAGGTGCGTCAACGGTTTTTGAGGCACACACACGCGCTGGGCATTGGCTTCAGTCAAACCACCGTTACACGCAAGATGCAGTCGCTCTTCGTCAATACCAACGGAGTCCACCAGCCTGCATTGCAGCAAGAATTTGAGGCAGCCTTAAAGGATCAAAACCTAACTGCCGCCGACTGGCGCCGATCCGTGCACAACGATTTGGCCATTCGGCATCTCAATCGTGTGCATGGGCTCACCGGCGGATTTATGCCCGCGCGCGTCAGTCGCCACTATTACGCGCTTGATCGTGAGCTATTTGATGCTGACCTTGTCGTGTTCGCTGCCACAAACTTCGTGCGCCAAGTGCCAGACACAGTGCCCGCCCTCAATGCCTTCTACCAGAAGAACGCCCAGCGTTACCGGCAGCCCGACTTGCTAGACATCGTCCACGTGCCGCTTCGCTTTTCCGTTTTGGATCCCACCGTGAAGACTGGCGGCACAGAGTTAAATCGCGAGGTGGAGGAAATATACAAAAAAAATAAGAATGCATACAATATGCCTGCCGAGGAAGCGCGCGCCCGAATTCGCCGGGAGTTGCTGGTGCAGCGTCATCCCAAGACTGGCGCCCGTTTTAACGCGCTGTTAAAGGAGCTTGCCGCCAAGCCAGTGAACATTGCCCGTCTGCGTGAGGTTGTGGATGCGCATCCCGAATTGAATCGACTTCAGATCAACGGTGTTACCGCGCCCGGCGCCAGCGGCAAACTGGAGCACGTCATCCGCACTGCCGGACAGCTGGATCCCGGTCAGCTTTCGCCGCAGCCCGCAGTGTCTGATGATGCGCTTCATCTGGTGGCACTGGTCACCCGTAAACCGCAGCCTTTCAAAAAACTCAACAAGTTGACCGAACAACAATACAGCTCTGTGCAGCAGGATTACCGCGGCGAATCCTCGCTGGAGTTGGCATTGAAGAATGGACGCGCGTTTGCCCCAGTGCTGGTGGAACGCGTGAATGCGGGCCAGAGTTTTGAGTCCGTCTGTCAGGCTGCCAAGGTTTGGGTGGTGCCATTGCCGCGCTTCACACTCGGCCAGGCTGACTGGGGGACCAATGCGCCTCCTTTGCCCCTGCCGGTGGGTGTGGTGCAGTCGACGGTGCTGCCGATGCTCGATGGCGGGGAGACCAGCCGGTTGAGTGGCTTTGTGCAGGTGCCCGGCGGCGGGTTTGTGTTGCGTCTCAAGAAGCGGCATGGAACAGCCAATGCCCCGCCAACCGAGGTGCGCAAATTTGTGAATGAGATGCGCCTTCGTGGCATGGCGGCTGCCAGCTTGGACAGCCTGTATCCCGTGACGGTGGAGCCGGCGCTAGCCGCGTTGCCGCCGGGTTGGATGGTGGCGGAATGGCGTAACCTGCGGCGCGCACTTATGTTGCGCGCTCGGGGGAAGCGAATTCTGTCCGTGTCCGGTGAGATCACGAAGGCGCAGCAGGCAGTGAACCAAAAGGAAACCCAACTGGCGGCGTTGAAGCGGCAACGGAAAAACACGGACGCTGTAACCAAGGAACTAAATGCTGCGCTGCAACAGCTGTACCGATTGCGGCAGGAGAAACAGTTTTATACTGCAGAACAGGAGGCCTTGACGCGTGGGCCCGGGGCGGTGGAGCCGGTGTTGCCACCTCCGGGGGATACGGAGCGGACTGCGAACGACGCTTTGGTGAATACGTTGAACACCACCAATGTGACATCCACCGCGTTACTGGAGGTGGCGGCGTCACATCCGGGAACGGCGGCGGCGCGGCGGGCGCAGCTGGTGTCTGCTGCTAACTTGTTTCATCAGGAGAAGGTGAACCTTGGTGCGGTGCAGGCGCAGTTGAACCGATTGTTGAATGCACGGCCCAACGACTTGATAGCACCTGCGGCATTGTTGGGCCGTGCGGTTTGCCGCGACGACTTGGGACAGACTGTACCGGCCAAACTGGATTACGAGGCATTGATTTCACGGCATCCACACCATCTAGCGGCGGTGCCCGCACGACTGGCTCTGGGGGTGATAGCCATGGAGGCAGGGGACACGGCACTCGCGCATGCGCGAATGCAGGAAGTGATCCAGACCGATCCCGTGGGTTACTGGGCGCGGTTTGCGGGATTGTTCAAGCGACGGTTGCCGCTCTTGAAACCGCCGCGTTGAAGCGGGATTACGCTTAACGAAAGTTGTCCACAATGGCCGGTTCCGCCTTGAGCGGAGGGCGTGGCTGTGGAATCAATTCGTCCGGTGACGCCCAGTGGGCGGAACTCGATGCCACGTCGGGTTGAATTCCCTTGGCTCGAAGTGGTTGGTTTGGCCGTCGCGGGTCCTTGTCCCCGCGGCGGCTTTTTTCGTTATTCATCCACACTGCAGATTTGAAAATGCGGGCGAATTGTGTTAGGCGTCCTCCCGTGCAAGCCCGTTGTATTCTCCTATGTTCATTGGTGTTGGGTGTCTTGTGGTTGGGTTGTGGGAAAAAGCAGGAGCCAGAGTCGGTGGTGGCACTTGAACAACTGGAGGAGCGGCGGGGGTTGTTATTTGAAAAGGATCGCCTGGAACCATTTACGGGCAAGGCAGTGGTGCGCTTTGACAGCGGGGAGTTGAAGAAGGAATTGCCGTTGTTGGGAGGAAAGCTGGATGGACTAGTGCGTGAGTGGCACGAGAATGGGCAGTTGATCCGGGAGGCTTCTTACAAGGTGGGAGTGCTGCAGGGGCGGACGACAATATGGCATCCCAATGGAGAAAAGCATGAGGAAGGGGAGATGGTCGATGGCCTACGGGACGGCCGATGGGTGCGTTGGGACGAGGAAGGGCGTGAAGTGCTTGTGGCGGTGATGAGCAAAGGTCAACAGATAAGCGCGGAATTGGGGGCGTCGGTACGCGAGCTGGTGGATCAACGAGAAGCAGAACTGGCGGAGTTGGACCGCACGGTCTGGAGCGGTGAACTGCGGGCGCAGGAGTATGAGCGAACTTTTATCAAACTTTGGGATGACCTAAGAGCCGAGAAGGAGGACAAGTGGAAGCCACTGGAAACATTTGTCTTCAAAAGCGTGGCCTTGGGCCAGCCCGGAGAAGTTACGAAGCATGATTGGGGGATCGCGGCAAAGGCGTACACGGCGGGTGGCCAAGCGTTGGCACCGGCACAATGGAGAGAGCTGTTTAAGGGTTTGCGCTCGCGAAAGATAGAGCTGGTGGAGACGGAGTGGCACCACCAGCGGTTCGAGGCGAATGGGACTGCGGGTGTGCCTTGGTCGGAGTTTTCCTTTGTGATCCATGCGGCACAGCGTGAGCCCGAGCGGCGATACATGGTGCGAGGAAAGTTGGGAGTGCACTGGAGTGGTGACAAGGACACGCAAGGTCGGCATGTGCCGGGCGCAATCGAGGTGCTGAAGGCGCGGTTGTGGACGCGTGACGGCCCCCCGGCGTTTCGCGTTTGGAACCGGCTGAACCCGTTCAACGACAATCCACAGCTACGGCGCGGCGCGGTGTATGCGGAACCGGTGCTGGTGCACGACTTGGATGGCGATGGACAATCGGAAATTCTCCTTGTGGGGGCCAACTTGGTTTACCGACACGGGGGCAATGGCGAATACCGGGCGGACATCTTGAGTCCGCATGCCACGCGGAGTGTAAATGGGGCGGTGCTGGCGGATTTCACAGGGGACGGATTGATTGATTTGTTGACGTTTCCTGGTCGCGGGATGCCAGAGTTGTTTGCCGGGGACGCAGCGGGACGATTCAACACAAAGCCGCGCCGTACGGAGTTGGATTCGCCTGTGCAAGTGGTGTACGCGTGCACTGCGGGTGATGTGGATGGTGACGGGGATTTGGACGTGTTTGCCTCGCAATATCGTACGCCCTATAAGCAAGGGCAGTTTCCGACGCCATATTACGACGCCAACGACGGTTGGCCTGCGTATCTTCTGATAAACGACGGGCGCGGGAATTTTACCGATGGCACGGTGGCAGCGGGGCTGTCAGCCAAGAGATACCGGCGGACATACAGTGCTTCGCTGGTAGATATGACGGCTGACGGTCACTTGGATCTGGTGGTGGTGAATGACTTTGCGGGGCTGGATTATTATACCAACGACGGGCGCGGCAAGTTTACCGACGTAAGCGATCAAATGGGCGATGAGCGCCTGAGCTTTGGCATGAGCCACGCGATGGCGGATTTCAACCGGGACGGACGATTGGACTTGTTCATGGTGGGCATGGGCTCAACGACGGCGCGGCGGCTTGAGCATATGGGGGCGCGGCGACCGGGCTTTGAGGCGCACCATGCCAACCGTATAAAACTGGGGTACGGCAACAGGATGCTGCTGGGAACGGAGGATGGCGGATTGAAGCAGGCGACCTTTAATGACCAGGTAGCACGCACCGGTTGGAGTTGGGGCAGTACCGCGTTGGACTTTGACAACGACGGTGATCGTGACTTGTTTGTGGCCAATGGCCACATCAGCCGAAACACATGCGAAGATTACTGCACGTTCTTTTGGCGGCGCGACATCTTCACGGAGACCCAAAAAGGCAAACAGGACTTGGCGACCGCCCAGTTGTTGGTGGATTCGCAGAAGCGGATTACCGATGGGATGTCTTGGAATGGGTTTGAGCACAATGCGTTGTTGATGAACGAGGAGGGAAAAGGATTTGTGAATGTAGCGTTTTTGCTGGGCGTCTCGCATGAATTCGACTCGCGGGCGGTGCTTCACGAGGATTTGGATGGTGATGGCCGTCCGGAAGTGCTGGTGGTCCAGCAGAGCACTGTGGAGAATGACGGCGTAGAACAGGTTTTGCACATTTTTAAGAACGAGTTGCGAACCGGCAATCATTGGATTGGNGCACGGCTGCGGGGCGGACCGGGGCGATCTGCACAAGGCGCGGTGGTGACAGTGCGGCACTCGGGCGGCGCGGAGAGTCTACCGGTGATCAGTGGCGATTCCTACACTGCGCAGCACTCCCGTACAAAGTTGTTCGGGCTGGGCAAGATGAACCGGGTGGAGTCGTTGGAGGTACGCTGGCCCGACGGAACGCGCACCACCCTGCAGAACCCAGCGGTTGACCAATATCACGAGGTTAGACCCCGTTGACCATGCGTGTCTTGCTCATAATCCCGCTACTGCTGTTGTCTTGTCAGAAGGCNCCGGATTCTCCGTCGGATGTCGCTAAGCCTGAGGTGCGTAAAGTGGAGGACGGTCAGCTGGGTTATGATCCAAGGGACGGCCTGCTGCGGGTGCAGGGGGAATCAAAACCGTTCACTGGCATCTCGGTGGCACGTTATCCGGGTGGCAAGGTGAAATTTGAACGCGGTTTTGAGGCTGGGCGAATGCACGGACCCTCACTTTACTATGACGAAGCTGGCGAGTTGGAGCGTGAGGAGACTTGGGAAAGTGGTGAAATGACCGCATCAGTTTTCAAGGGCCGCTTGGGCGAACGACTGGAAGGCATACGGGAAGATCGGCAAAGGCTGAATAAGACGGTATGGGCGACAGAGGAGGCGGCGCAGGCACGCGAGGAGACTTTTATTAAATTCTGGGATGATCTGCGCAAGGCCACGGATAAGTGGGCTGTGCTGGAGCGGTTCCAGTTCTCGCAATTGCAGCTTGAACAGGCGCAACCGCCGAAGACAATGGACTGGGNCATCACACGCACCGCATTTTCCGGCACGGGCGTAAAGGTACTGGCGGCNGACTGGTCGGGGTTTCTGGAAGCGCTTAAAACTGATGGCGTTAAGGTGGTGGAGACCGAGTGGCATCANGAGACTTTCGAAGCCGCGCGCGATGAGAGTCCTGCAAAATCGGTCTTTAAGTTCGTGATCCACGCCATGCGTGGGACGGAAGAGCGGCACATCATTCGCGGGCAACTGGCGATCGACTGGACGACGGAGAAGGATCGTCATGGACATTTCATTCCCGGNGCCATCGCGGTGCGGAATTTGCGGATATTGTCGCGCAAGGGTACACCGCCGTTTGCAGAGGAGAGCGTGGTCGAGCCGGCCAAGGAGCGNGCATTTGGCCCGCCTGCNCCTACGGATCAGCAGGTGATCACCCACGACCTCGACGGCGACGGCCTGTCGGAGATTCTTTTGCCGGGCAGCAACCTGATCTATCGAAACCGTGGCGGTTTCCGCTTCGAAAAAGCCAAGCTACTACTGCANCCGCCGGACACCCTGATGGGCTCGGTGCTTGCGGACTTCACGGGCGATGGCACGGTGGATTTACTGGTAATGGTGTCCGGGCGTCCGCCGGTCCTCTACGAAGGCACGCCAGATGGGCGGTTTCCAACGCCGCCACGGCCATTAACGGCTGGCGAGCCGGCCCAAGGCTTCAGCTATGGTTGTGCGGTGGGTGATATCGATGGCGACGCCGATTTGGACGTGTGGGTGACACAGTATAAGCCGCCCTACGTCGGTGGGCAATTTCCCTCGCCGTACTACGACTCCAACGATGGTTGGCCCTCGTATCTTTTAAAGAACGATGGCAAAGGCGGCTTTACCGATGCCACGGCAGGCTCAGGACTTGAGGCGCGTCGCCATCGGCGGACGTATAGTTCATCATTCGTGGACCTGAACGGAGACAGGCATTTGGATCTCATCACGGTGAACGATTTTGCCGGGCTGGATGTGTACCNCAATGACGGACTCGGGAGATTCCGCGACGTTACGGCGAAGCTGGGCGAGACACGGCACAGCTTTGGAATGAGCCATGCGCTGGCGGATTTTGACGGCGATGGCGNGCTAGACCTTTACATGACAGGCATGGGCTCGACCACCGCGCGGCGGCTTGAGGCAATGGGCGCGGGGCGGGAGGATTTTGCCACGCACAATGCCAAGCGCATGCCGTTGGGCTATGGCAACCGGTTGCTGCTGGGTGGTGAGAGCTTGCAGCAGGCACCGTTCAACGAACAACTCGCGCGCACTGGCTGGAGTTGGGGCTGTGCGGCGCTTGACGTGGACAACGATGGTGACCGCGACCTGTATGTGGCCAACGGCAACATCAGTAGCGAGTCCTGCCGTGATCACTGTACAGTGTTTTGGCGGCACGAGATTCACGAGGCCGGATCGAAGGAGAACAGGGATTTCCGGTTGTTTTACACACAAGACCACTTGAAATTCTCGCAGGTGTCGTGGAATGGGTTCGAGCACAACGTGCTGTTCCTGAACACGGGGGGCAAGTCGTACGTCAGCGTGGCGTTCCTGCTGGGACTTTCACATGAGTTTGACTCGCGTAACATCATCAGTGACGACCTTGATGGTGATGGCCGACCGGATTTGCTGGTGGGCGAACAGCGTTGGCCGGCGGGACGCGTGAAGTTGCCGCGGCGTTTCCTGCATGTGTTGCGAAACCGATGGCCTGGTGGCAACCACTGGATNGGTGCACGGCTGCGTGGGGCCAAGGGCGTACCAGTGGTGGGCGCGGTGGTAACGTTGGAGCGTGCGGACGGACGCATTGAGCGATTGCCNGTTGTGACGGGNGATTCGTTCGCCTCGCAACACGCTTTCACCAAGCACTTCGGGTTGGGCNAGGCAAACAAAGCAGCGGCACTGGAGGTGCGTTGGCCCAATGGCAAGGTGACGCGGCTGGAGAAGCCGGAGGTGGATCGATACCACCAAATGAAACCACCGACGGGTTCGGATTGAATTTACCGGTGCTTTGTGGCATCATACGCCGATGANAGCCCACCTATTTCTTTCTCTATTGGTGGCTGTGCTGTGTGCGGCGTGTGGCGGTCAGGAGCAACCGAAAGAGAAGTCGGTGGCCGTGCTGAAAGTGGAAGCAGGGGAGCTTGAACGCCGAGAGGGTCTATATTTCAAAAAGGGGATNCCACAGCCGTTTACGGGAGTGATGGTGGAACGGTTCGAGGACGGGGAGATACGGCGCACCAGTGAGATCAAAGCAGGCCGCGGAGATGGATTGCGTCGCGTATTTTACTCAGGGGGCAAGCTGCGTCTTGAGATTCAATTCTCGGATGGACTACCGCACGGGGAGGCGAAATACTATAGTGAGGCCGGTTGGCTGGAGGAGACGGAAACTTGGGAGGAAGGCCGGCAGGTTAGTCGGGTGAAGTCGGATAAATTCAAGGCAGAAATGGCTGTGCTAGAGGCAGAACAGCGCAAACAGGAGGAGACGACGTGGAGTGAGGAGCAACTTGCGCAGGCGCATGAGGCAACCTTCATCAAGCTATGGGATGACCTGCGAGCGGCCAAGGACAAGTGGGAGGTGTTCGAGAAGTTCGACATCGGCAAGCTTGAGTTGGGGANCGACTTGACAGTGGAAGAGATGGAGTGGGGGATTCGCTTGATGAACTTGACGGATGGCAACCGCGTGGTGGCGTCGGCAGACTGGGGGGATTACATTGCGGATTGGCGAAAGCGCGGGCTGGAGGTAGTGGAGACCGAATGGCATCAGGAGTCGTTTGTCGCGGGTGAAGNTGGCAAGCCTGCACAATCGATCTTCAAGTTTGTGATTCATGCAAAAGATGAGGCAGAACGGTTTATCGTGCGCGGCAGCTTGCACGTGGCTTGGCTTGAACAACGGGGCGATGATGGCCTTTACCATCCCAAATCCATCGCGGCCCGAGAGGTGCGTGTGCTGCGGCGCGAGGGACGGCCTGCGTTTTCGCGCATTGCGCTGTTGGATCCCAACTTGGACGCCAGACTTAAGGCGCCAGACATCTCGGCGGAGCCATTGCTGGTCTATGATCTTGACGGCAACGGGTTAGCAGAGATCGTGCTCGTGGGCGGAAACTTGGTCTACTGGAACGAGGGTTCTGGGAAATTCCGCGCGGAGGCACTGTGCGAGCAGCCGCTGGTGGGGGCGAGCAGCGCGGTTATGGGGGATTTCAATGGAGACGCACGCGTGGACTTGCTAGTGGTGCAGGATTTAACTGGGCCAGCGTTGTACTTGGGTGACGCGGCAGGACGTTTCCTCGGGGAACCCAAGCGCATACAACTCAGCGGCATCAAGCAGCCCATTGCCTGCACCGCGGGTGACATTGACGGCGACGGTGATTTGGACGTGTGGGTGACACAATATAAGCCGCCGTATTTGCAGGGGAATTTCCCAACACCCTACTTTGACGCCAATGACGGATGGCCGTCATACCTGTTGCTCAATGACGGGCGCGGGAATTTCACTGACGCCACCGAGGCGCGCGGGCTGGCCGAAAAGCGGCATCGGCGTACATGGGCCAGCTCACTGGTCGATCTGGATGAAGACGGCGACTTGGATTTGGTAGTCATCAATGATTTTGCCGGCTTGGACGTTTACCACAACGACGGTCGCGGCTACTTCAAGGACATCACCGCGCAATTGGGCGAGGATCGTCACAGTTTTGGCATGAGCCATGCACTTGCGGATTTCGACGGTGACAGCCGAGTTGACCTTTATATGACAGGCATGGGATCCACGACCGCGCGTCGACTGGAGGGCATGGGCGCGGGCCGAGCGGAATACCCGGAGCATCAGGCCAAGCGCATGAAACTGGGTTACGGCAATCGGATGTTGCTGAACACCGACACGGGCCTCCGGCAGGCGTCATTCAATGATGCAGTGGCGCGCACCGGCTGGAGTTGGGGCTGCACGGCACTNGACGTGGACAATGACGGNGACCGTGACCTGTTNATCACCAACGGNAATGTTAGCGGCAAGTCAGCGAAGGATTACTGCTCGAAATTCTGGACCATCGATATTCACCCCTTTGATGTCCAGTCCAAGAGTGTGAAGGAAAATTTTTTCGGCAATTGCTTGGCGGACATGGGCAATATTTCNTGGAACGGCTTTGAGCACAACGTGCTGTACCTCAACCGTGGTGGTGGTCGTTTTGAGAATGTGGCGTTCCTGATGAATCTGTCGCATGAGTTCGACTCGCGCGGCGTGGTCCACGAGGATCTCGACGGCGACGGCAAGCCTGATCTTATCGTGGTGCAGCAAATCCGCATAGGCCCGGGGTCCACGCGGCAAAAGGTGCATGTTTTCCGCAACCAGTGGCCGGGCAACCATAACTGGATTGGCGTGCGCCTGCGTGAAAATGGTCCGGGCCTCTCTCCCATCGGAGCGCGCGTGACTGTGGAGACGGTCGATGGACGGCAGGTACTCCCGCTCGTCACCGGCGATTCTTTCTGCGCGCAACATTCCGGAAACCGCGTTTTTGGGTTGGGAGACACTAAAGCAGTGAAGCAAATTCTGGTGCGTTGGCCCAACGGCCGTGAATCGCGGCTGGTCAACCCGGCTTTGGGACGTTATCACGATCTGCGGCCCGAATGAAAATTATCCATCCCAGCATATCCTGCGTCATTCTGATCGCACTGTGCCTCGCCGGTTGCGGCAAGAAGGACAAGCCAGTCGAGGAGCCGCCGGTTGCCACTCCAAAGTTGGCGGAAGGCGAAGTGCGCTTTGTTGACCTTGAGGAGAATCCCAACGACAAGCTGGCATATTTCAAGGGCAGCTCAGAGCCATTTACCGGCGTGGCCGTAGACCATCATAAAAATGGGCAAAAAAGCCTTGAGATGAATCTTGAAGATGGCCGAGGCCATGGGGTGTTGCGGCGCTGGGATGAGAAGGGGCAATTGACACAGCGGCAGTTCTGGGATCATGGGGATCTCATAGAGAATTTGACTAACGAACAAGCGAGGCAGGCCGAGGCCCATTTCGCTGAGCGGCGTGAACTTCGCGCGACGGTCTGGAAAAAAGAAACGCAGGCACAGGTTTACGAGGATACCTTTGTCGGGTTGTGGGACAACTTGCGCGACGCCAAGGATCCCTACAAGGTGTTGCTGGAGTTTGGCCATGGCGACATTTTGCTGCCCGCCCTCAAGAACACGGCGAAGCTTGATTGGGGTATCGAAATGGACACCCATGCCGGTGGCGGCACCAAGGTGTCCCGGCCGGATTTCGTGAAAAAACTGGAGGCGTTGCGCGACGAGGGCTACACCATCATCGAGACCGAGTGGCATCAGGCCGAATTCGATCCCGAGGGGCCACGATCCAAGTACCGGTTTTTGATACACGCCGCGCGTGCCACTACTCGCTACATTATGCGCGGCGCATTCACGGTCGATTGGCCCGCGTTTGACGAGAATTCAGAGCATTATCAACCAAAGACCATCACTGTTACCGAGTATCAACTGCTCACGCGTGAAGCTCCTGCGGCATTTAATGAGGTCAACCTGATTGATACAGCGCTGGAATTTCCCCAGCGCAAGCGCGCGCCGGAGGTGCATCCAATCCTCGCTTACGACCTTGATCGCGATGGCCAGCTCGAGATCATTGTTGCTGGTGCGAACCGGGTCTATCGTCGGCGCGGCGAGCAATGGTTCCCCGACACCCTCTGCCATGAGCCCCCTAAACCCATGGGCACTGCTTTGCTGGCCGATTTCACGGGCGATGGCCGGGCCGATTTCCTTAGCACCCCCATTGGCCGCATGCCTGTGCTCTACACNGGTGGCTCCAAGGGTGAATTTGTGTCTAAACCACGTGAAATTCCACTCGATGCTCCCCTTAAGAACGCAATTGCCTGCACTGCCGGCGACATCGATGGCGANGGCGACTTGGATCTCTGGATCACTCAGTACCGCCCTCCATATCAACGTGGCCAGATGCCAACGCCTTATTTCGATGCCAACGACGGTTGGCCCGCATATTTGTTGCAAAATGACGGCAAAGGCAACTTTACCGACATTACCCAGCAATCCGGCCTCGACCCCAAGCGCTTGCGCCGCACCTACAGCACCTCCTTTGTCGATCTCGATGACGACCTCGACCTTGACCTTGTCGTCATCAACGACTTCGCCGGTCTCGACATCTATCATAACAACGGCAAGGGCCGCTTTACCGACACCACCAGCCAGCTTGGTGAGCAGCGCCATAGCTTTGGCATGAGCCACGCTCTCGCGGATTTCGACCGCGATAACAAAATCGACCTCTACATGACAGGCATGGGCTCCACCACNGCCCGGCGCCTTGAGCAAATGAAACTAGGGCGTGCAGAATTCCCTGAGCATCAGGCCAAGCGAATGAAACTCGGCTACGGCAACCGCATGTACCTNGGCGGCAACACGTTAAGCCAGCCCGCATGGAACGACGTTGTCGCCCGTAGCGGCTGGAGTTGGGGCTGCACTGCCTTCGACTTCGACAACGANGGCGATGAGGATATTTACATCGCCAACGGTCACATGAGCCGCAAGACNGCCAAGGACTATTGTACNAAATTCTGGACCGTGGACATCTACAACACCTCCTCCAAGGAAAACCCCGTCATGGCCTCCGTCCTCAATGAATGTCTCGGCGAGATGCAGACTATTTCTTGGAACGGCTTTGAGCACAACGTCCTTTTNATGAACAANCACCGCCAAAATCCAGGCCAGTTTGTCAATGTCTCATGGCTNATGAACCTCTCACACGAGTACGATTCGCGCAGTGTCCTTGGCGAAGATCTTGACCAAGACGGCCGACCTGACATCTTGGTCAGTCACATAGGTTGGGAACGCCAAGCCGGCACCAAGCCTTATTACCTGCACCACCTCCAAAATCGCCTCGAAACCCCAAATAACTGGATCGGTGTACAACTGCACGAAAATGGGCCCGGCAAATCGCCAATTGGCGCTCGCATTACCATTCGGCACCCAGGAGGAACGAGCGTGCGGCAGGTAGTCAACGGCGAATCTTGGCGCTCCCAGCACTCCAACCAGAAACACTTCGGACTAGGCACTCAAAAGAACGTAGCCTCCATAGAAGTTCGCTGGCCCGATGGGACCTTCACGCGCAAGGAGAATCCGAAAATCAACCAATACCATCGGATTATCCCGGAATAACCACCCGTAATCCCCCCTTTCTCACAAGCCCATAAAGTTCAATGGGCTAATCTCGGAAACGGTTTCAATTCAGGCCGAAATTCAAAAAATGGAAAATAAAGTTTCCCAAGTATAGATGTTATTTTGGCGTGAATCTCACGCCTCGAGCAAAATTTTTTTACTGCTAACCCCTCTTTTTTCCAGAGAATAAATCAACTACCTTAAATTGGCGGTGACTTATTGGTCATCTACAGAAAATCAAAAAAAAACCGCCATTGGCATACTTGCTGCTTAATTTCCGTAGGATAAGATTCATCGTGCTGGCAGAGGGCAAGTTATTGATTGTTCTGCTGAAGGCGCGCAACCTGATAAAAGAAATGAAAACACAAGAAAAACCAAGGAAAGGGTTCACCCTGATTGAGCTTTTGGTGGTCGTAGCCATCATTGGCATCTTGGCAAGCATGCTGTTGCCGGCACTGGCCAAGGCCCGCAAGAAGGGCAACCGGGCGAAATGCCAAAACAATCTGGGACAAATCGCCAAGGCGTGGAACGGTTTTGCCGCTGAGGAGCAAAACGGGGAATACCCTTGGCAGATGACGCAACGCAGCCTTAACGCTGTATATGACGATATGCCTCGTGGTAACGACGGTTCCAACTGGGGCCGTGGCAGGTGGTGGTTCTGCCGTGACATCGAGCGGAAGTGGGCAGCTGTGGGCAGTGACCTCGGCACCGTACGCACGCTTCTGTCGCCCTGCGACCCCGGCTCCAAGAACGGAAACCAGCAATGGTACGCCAACGAGATTAGCACGCAAAGACACAACCAGAGGGGCAACTTCGCTGGTTGGAACTTGGTCGAGAACTATGCCCAGAGCTATGCAGTCCACTTGGGAGCGAGCCAAGAAGGTCCGAACACCATCATCGGCATGACCAAGAACTGGGTTGGCGCGAACAGCGTTCTCAATCCGTCCGGCGGCGGCGTGGCTCCCACCCAGCCGTATGACCGCGATGGAGACGGCACCATGGATCCCATAAAGAGGGCCACCAACTGGGGAATGATGACCCGCGGAGGTGATTCCATCTACTTGCGGAACGATGGTTGGGCAGGCAACCGCGGTGACCGGCAACGCGTGATGCACACCTCCATACCGCGTGCGCCCGATGACAGTGGTTGGACTCGTTACCTGTGCGTAGGCAACGCAGCCGACCTGCACCATGACAAGAACGGCAACGGCGTGTTCGACGTGAATGATGGTGACATCAAGGCGAACGGCTGGATTGGCTCGGGCGTCGACGGTCAGGCGACCTATCTGCGCCACGCCAGTCGCATCAATCGGGTGCTCTCCAGCCTCGTGATGACTGGCTTGGACTACAACGAAGGTCAGATTGCCCTTGCTGGTGGAGGCGTTCAGATGACCAACGACAGCGGCTTGGCAGAAGCCATGGCCACGCACAACAAGGATAAAACCTCGAACCTCCACGCGCTGGAAGTGATCTCGCAGCCCACGCGTGATATGCAGCCGTAAAAAAGGCCGCAAAAACAATTCAAGCGCCTCGAAAGGGGCGCTTTTTTTGTGAAAACGCGTAAAAAAATTGTGCTTAAATCGGGTTTTTTTGAATAAAATTGGGAAGTTTGGCGTGAAATTTTCACGCAAATTGAGTGAAAAGATTGGAATTTCCAAAAGAATTAATCTTAAAAATGCATAAATATGAGAAAAATCAGCGTATTTAAAGCAGTTTAAGAATGGTACAAAAAATGCTTAACCACACAAAATGTGCTGTGTACCACGTTAGGCTGGGCAGTCAGTTTCTCGACAGAACGCAGCAGGTGCGCACTTACTTAAATTAACACCAAAAAAGGAACTCGAAGTGATGACAAAAGAAACACCAAGGAAGGGTTTCACCCTCATTGAGTTGCTCGTTGTGGTGGCCATTATTGGAATTCTGGCCAGCATGCTATTGCCGGCCTTGGCCAAGGCCCGCAAGAAGGGCAATCGGGCGAAATGCCAGAACAATCTGGGCCAAGTCGCCAAGGCTTGGAATGGTTTTGCCGGTGAGGAACAAAATGGGGAATACCCCTGGATGATGACACAACGCAGCCTTAATGCTGTTTTTGACGATATGCCTCGCGGNGTAGACGGCTCTACTTGGGGCAAAGGTAAATGGCATCATGGCCGTAGTATCGAGTTCATGTGGGGTGCGGTTGGAAGTGACCTAGGCACCGTTCGTACGCTCCTGTCGCCCTGTGATCCTGGCTCCAAGAATGGCAACCAGCAATGGTACGCCAACGAGATTAGTACTCAAAGACACAACCAGAGGGGCAATTTCGCTGGTTGGAACATGGTTGAGAACTATGCCCAGAGTTACGCAGTGCACTTGGGTGCCAGCCAAGAGGGCCCGAACAGCATCATCGCCTCCACCAAGAACTGGGTGGGTGCGGACAACGCGGANAATGCAGGCCNAGGCGGCAGACTGCTCCCCACCGAGCCCTATGATCGCGATGGAGACGGCGCCATGGATCCCATCGCTATGGGCAGCAACTGGGGCCAAATACAACGCCAAGGTGAGGCAATTTACTTGCGNAATGACGGTTGGGCCCGCAGTGCGGCGGATCGTAAGCGCGTGCAGTATACTGCAGTCTTCCGTGAAGCTGATGACGATCCATGGCATCGTTATCTAAGCGTAGGCAACAATGACAAACTGTACCATGACAAGAATGGAAACGGTGTGTTTGACGCGAATGACGGTGACATCAAGGCAAACGGCTGGATTGGCTCGGGCGTCGACGGTCAGGCAACCTATTTGCGCGGTTTCAACCGCGAGAACCGGGTTCTGTCCAGCCTCGTCATGACGGGCTTGGACTACAACGAAGGTCAAATTGCCCTTGCTGGNGGTGGCGTATCGATGGCCAACGACAGTGGCTTGCAAGAGGCCATGGCTACTCACATCAAGGCCGGATCCACGCACATCCATGCGTTGGAGGTGATTGCGCAGCCCACGCGCGATATGCAGCCGTAAGCGACGATTAAATCACTTACCGTCTTCGCCGCATGGCGAAGGCGGTTTTTTGTTTTAAAAAATCCAGATATAGCGTGAAAATTTACCAAAATAGTAAAAAATTTATAAAAATTAATATGATCAGGAAAACAGAATNACTGTTTTTAGGGTTAAGAATCAGTTGGCACAAACCGTGCTTATAGCTATCTCGCTAAAAAACATGATTTTTTAGTAAAACTTGTTTTTATATGGGCAAGCGCTATAAAACTGTAAAAAGGACTGTTATGAATACCACTGAATCACCCCGCAAGGCGTTCACTCTCATCGAGCTCTTGGTTGTCGTTGCCATNATTGGCATCCTCGCCAGCATGCTGTTGCCGGCATTGGCCAAGGCCCGCAAAAAGGGAAACCGGGCGAAGTGCCTAAACAACTTGGGACAAGTCGCCAAGGCTTGGAACGGTTTTGCCGCTGACGAGCAAAATGGGGAATACCCATGGATGATGACCCAGCGGAGCTTGAATCCAGTTTACGATGATATTCCGCGTGGCACCACTGGAGAGACTTGGGGCCGCGGTAAATGGTGGTACATGCGTGACATTGAGTTGGTGTGGTATCCCACCGGAGGTGACCTTGGCACCATTCGTACGCTCTTGTCTCCTTGTGACCCAGGTTCCAAGGATGGAAATCAGAGATGGTACGCCAACGAGATTGCCACCCAGAAACACCGTGAGAGGGGCTGTTTCGCAGGCTGGAACATGGTAGAGAACTATGCCCAAAGCTATGCTGTTCACCTCGGCTCGAGTGCTCAAGCACCTGGCACTATCTTGGCCATGACCAAGAACTTTGTTGGGCAAGACAACACTGCGTATGAGGGGCGTTACAAGCTGCTGCCAACTCAGCCATACGATCGTGATGAAGATGGTACAATGGATCCAATTACCATGGGTAACAACTGGGGACAGGTCAGCAGGGGTAATGATTCTGTTTACCAGCGCAATGATGGTTGGGTAGGCGGCCGCAATGACCGCAAACGCCTTTACCACAGCGGGGTTCCGCGCGTGGAACGGGGTGGCTGGGAGCGCTACCTTTCTGTCGGCCGCAACGACGCTCTCTACCACGACGCCAACGGCAACGGTGTGGCGGACAAGGGCGACATTAAGGCAAACGGCTTCATTGGTGCCGATGTTGATGGCCAAGCCACCTATCTGCGTGGTGCATCGCGTGTTAACCGGGTTCTCTCCAGTCTGGTGATGACTGGTATGGATTCAAATCAGGGGCAAGTTGCCCTTGCCGGTGGCGGTGTCGTACAGGCTAATGATCAAGCCTTGAAGGAGTTAATGGATAAGCACATCAAGGAGAAAACCTCCCATATCGTGCCGACTGAGGTGTTAGCGCAGCCGACGCGCGACATGCAGCCATAAAATAAGGTTAAACTAATTGCAAACCGCCTTCACCTTTTTGGTGAGGGCGGTTTTTTTGTGTGTGCCTCACAAAAAAAGTGTGGATTTCGCGCGTATTGTGTGAAATATTTGTTCTCAGCGGTAGTTGAGAAACCGTTAGGATAGAATATTCCTGATGCAAACCTGCTACCTTGCTTTGGCATACGACGTGCTTATAAAAGTTGCCCGCCATCCGGCATGCAACCACCGGAACGGGACACCGAGGCATGAAAAAACGGCGCACAAAAAATAACCGGCAGAGTGGCTTCACCATGGTTGAACTTTTGGTGGTCATTGCCGTAATTGGTATCCTTGCTGGGATTCTGCTGCCCGTTATTGCCAGCTCCCGCAACAAGGCCAATCGCAACCGCGACCTCAACAACCTCAAGAAACAGGTTGAGGCATTTATGGGTTTCTGCAATGACAACAAACAGCGCTTTCCTTGGCACCTTACATCTAAGGATGGACGTGCCGTTACCGAGTGGTATAACCCCGGTGGCGGTGGTGCGTACCGGTACGACTGGGACAGCTTGCTAGACATTCGTCGAGTACACCAGACCCAGTCTTTCATTAACGAGATTCCCTCCTGCAAAATTCTCCAGTCACCGTGTGACCCCGGTGCCCTTAAGGCCAACCAGGCCGAATCCGACCCCAAGCGTCAAGGTTGGGGCTGGGAAGGACAGATGGATATGAACTCCAAGGATGG